>CBIMFG010000230.1:0-6584 GCA_966243125.1 uncultured Niastella sp. | reverse complement strand
GAGTACTACCAAAAGGTAAACAGCCGCAGTTATGCAATCAAATCGGGTGATCCCAATGCTACCACCATTGTGTTAGTAGACAAGGCTGCCGCGTAATTTGGTTATCGCGCAACCATGAACGGCTTACCACCTGTAAAGGAACGGCTGACTGTTGTTACAGCAGCCAACAATTGAAGCCCGCATTCATCTGTTGCCAAATCACCCTATCCAGTATCATCGTACCCTATGCGCTTGTTTGCTCCTGAACAGGCATGCATATGTTGAAGCTTCCGTGCCTGTTCCTGATGCAAACCTTATTGGTCCTGGCTAGTAGCTGTGGTGTTTTATTTATTAACCAGTCAATTTTTCAATATGAGCAATATTATAAATCGGATGCAAGGAAGCACTCCGAAGTTTTTCCAGATCCTTCGCACCATCGGACTGTCACTGGCAGCTGTAAGTGCTGCGGTGTTTGCATCGCCAGTGCAGTTGCCAACCATCGTTACCGACATAGCAGGTTACCTGACGGTGGCCGGTAGCGTAATGGGCGCCGTAAGCCAAACAGCGGTGCTCGGTGAAGAAGAGTAGCTTTTAGAAAGAGCCCCGTCCCGGCTGAGCCGGGATCGGGACTCTTTTTTCAATCATTAATAATACTTACAACAATGGGAACAGATAAAAGAAAACTACTCACCAACGCGCAGATCAATGAGCTGGCGGTTGCAAGCGGTTACGAATACCGGGTGTTGAAATCAATTATCCAGGTTGAAAGCGGCCAGCATGGGTTTGACCCGGTTACCGGAAAAATTATTATCCAGTTTGAACCTGCCTGGTTTAAGCGCCTGTACAAAGACTGGGCGACAGCAACTAAGTATACAACCTGGCAAAGCAATAAAGTAGGCAACCAGGTGGCCGAGTGGAAAGCGTTTAACAATGCCTTTGCAGTAGATGCTGATGCTGCTATGCAAAGCACCTCCATTGGCATGATGCAGTTGATGGGCTTTCATTACGCGGCAATAGGATTTAAAGCAGTAGGGGAGTTATGGGACTTCGCAAAAGGGAGTGAATACAATCAGGTGTTGCTGGCCATTAAATGGATTAAAACAGTGCGGCCACTCGATCTGGCTATCAAAAACAAAGACTGGCAGCAAATAGCGTATTACTATAACGGAGCAAACTACCGGGCTTTTCGTTATGATGAGCGGTTGTTTGCGGCTTACAGACTTACGGAAGACTATACAAATGTCATTTACTTCAATTAATGTACTATGACTATACATGTAAATCAAACCTGGAACCAACTTTTAGCGGCGAGGCTTCACCCGGCTGCATTATTACAAACGGCGCCTGAGGTAATAGATGGATACCTGGCTACTGCGAAAGAATTAAAAGAAGCGATAAAAATGCAGTTGCTGCATGATACGCTCATTGATAAAACAGCAGCTGCCATTGAAATGCAGGTAGAACGCTATCAGCTCGTATCAGCTGTTCTGATCAATCTGTTCTTCGAGTATCAGCATGAAGAACCTGTTACCCGGGAATTGAAACAGTTTTACCAGGCCGTTAGCGCAGAATTTGAAACGATCATAACCTGGCTGCAAAACAACTGCGGCGATTATTTTAATTATGAGCTGCCACTTCCGCATCCACTGTGGTTTCGGAAAGGGTGGGTGCTAAAACGCAACTGGAGAACCATTGTCAATAAGCTGAACGGCGTTGCCAACAATCCGTCGATAGTGAAGGTGCTGGACCGATGCGTCAAAGAATTTCTTCATACCAATAACAAAACAGCATTGACTTACCACCAGGCGAGGCAGCTTCAAATTTTACTAAAGGCGATGTTAGATAATCTTTCCCGGCCAGTATATAGCTCACTAACCGAATTACTGATTGGTTGTAACTTTTATGATCATGAAATTATACAGGAAATTTGTAGAGGTATATTGGCAGAACTTGGCAATAAAGGATCGGTTAAATTAAAACTTGCCTGGTTAAAAGCTAAACGAAAAGAGGTAGGTCAGATCCCGGAAAAGTTAAATGTAGGTTTTTATTCGGAACAGCAAACTGTTAAACAAACGATCTTTGAATGGATCGAGGATGAAATAGTTTTTTTAGAAGAGGTGACTTAAAAGGCAATGGTCTCCCCATTGCCCTGTCATCGCCTTATGCGTTAAAATGTAAATTTATTTTCTCAGATCTAGCACTTGAAAAACACCTTTTTGACCACCTTTATCCTATAGTGCAGAGCAAATTGTTTTTGATGAAGGGAAGGCAGTTCAGTCAGCAATCACTCAGCATGGTATTAAATTTAATCAGGTTATAAAAATTACTGGAGCAAATGGAGAAGTGATAGATGTTACATTTGATTTTTTTTTACTAAAGTCGGACAGTATCAACGGATTTTTTTCTTTCAATTGAAAAATAAAAAATGTATTTTGAAGACCATTAAGAGCTCTTTGAACAGTATACACAATCAGCTTCCCGAACAACTTGGGGGCTATAAAATAGGCACGGTGAAAACATTTGAAAAAGAAAATTTGATACATCCTTACTGGATGTTTGTTGATGATAGTTCCTTTAACAAATGAGAAATGGTATGGGTAAATGAAATAGTTGTTAAATTGAAATACTTCAAAGGAAAAATAAAAGTAAATATGGGTTCTTGTAACCGTCTAAACGGCCACTAGGCCCATCAAGTATCCGAACATCGCGATAACAGGTCCAGGTCACTGATATAAAACTTGAATTACACAACGCTTGAGCGAAAGCAATAAACATTAAATAATTGCCGCATGAAATATGAATTAAACTTTAATACTTCATATCATCAATTTTATTTAGGAGATAAAGAATCTCCCCAAGACACAGGCAACATTAATTTTTGGACAGAAGATGCAACTCAGTACCGGTTAGCTATTGGTGAAGGTATTTTAGGTGTAGGGCTGGAATGCTACGGCCCTTTTAAAGGAGAACTTATTTTATTAGATAGAAAAAATGAAAAAATAGAATTTGATCAATATGACCATATAGTGGAAGCTGGTTTAAATGTAGAATCTGGAGTATTGCAAGTATTGGATTGTCCTAATTCAAATGTTGAGTTAGAAGTGAAAGTAAACCCTGGAAAATTTAGAGCTAGAATTTATTCTTTGAATCTTACTAGTGTTGTAGATGACTCGGGAGATGATTTCTATAGGATAGAAATGTGGCCAGATACAGATATGGAGCGGTCAATATTAAAACAATATCCTCATATTAGTAAAATGACTTCGGACGATTAATAAAGTTAGTATCTGCAAATCATAATTAACAAGGCCCCCAAACTGGGGCTTTTGTATTTTACGAGGCATACGCCTTTTTAGCTTTATGATCTCTATGATCAAAACTATTTAAAACCCTCTATTTAATGTAAATAAGATGGATCAAAATGAGTTTGTTAAGGAATTGCTCACGCTTCCTTTTGAAGATAAGGCGTATTTTAATGTCGGTCTTGATGAAGAATTTATAAGAAAAAACAGGAATAGATATATTGCGGTGGAAAGAAGGACTCCGAGCAAATTCAATACTAGTTTCAAAGATCCAATAATTTCGCTCATACAGGATTATGATGTAAAAAACGTTGAAATCGGTATGATTAACTTTGGAAGAGAGGTTACGAATAATTCTAGCTTTATTGTATTTGGAACATTTGAATTAGATCGGTTAGCTATTTCTGCTATAACGAAGGAAATTGTTATGCTGGGTGAATCTGTAGACGAGATAGGATTGTATTGCGCAATGAATGGACAAAGATTTTTGGATTCAATTATAGTTATTGGAAAATTTTTAGAAAAATGTGGTTTAGATGAAAATCTCTATAATGATGAGGATGCCAATTCTCTAATGGCGGAACAATGCGCTGAATTAGCAGGTGGAAGCAAATATCTTAATTTTTATAGAATGATGTTAGGGATTTGAATAACAAAATTACGGTAAAGAAGGGGTGTCCATTGCGACACCTTTTTTTATTTATTTAGCATCTGCAAGATTCTGTAGATCAGCTTTAAGCAGGTAAGCGGAAATAAAATCTTTTATGGTATTTTGCTGTGCGGTTTAAGCTTCTATATTTTTTGAAACATCGAGAGCAGTTCCTAATCGCTGATGTCTTTTTTCATACCTGGACTTGCCGAATCAAATATGAGAATAGATTTGTGAAAGCCTTTACAAATCTACTGTTGCCAGAGAAAGGTTTTCGACTTATATTTGTAAAGGTCTAATTAATAACTGTTAATCATAAGATCATGAAACATATTGTAAGGACAGGTGGTGGTATTATCGGATAATACTATAATTTATTTTCACCAGGAAAGAGCAAAACCTAAGTTTTGCTCTTTCTTTTTTTATACATAAAAAAAAGGCAACGGTTTCCCATTGCCCTTTCTGAATTATACTATTGATTATTTTATTTCTTTTCTGACGTTTCCAACTTCCACTCGGGTCTGATAAAATGACACGTATACCCGTAAGGATTCTTTTGCAGATAATCCTGGTGTTCTTCTTCTGCATCCCAAAAATCTGATGCGGGTGTAATGGTAGTTACAATGGGTTTGGAATAAACATTGGCCTCTGTTAATTCTTTAATGAGTTCGGTAGCAACTTGTTTTTGTTCCTCACTTTTATAAAAGATAGCCGAACGATAAGAGGTGCCAATATCATTTCCCTGGCGATTGAGGGTGGTAGGATCGTGGATCTGGAAGAAAAATTCCAGGAGTGCACGATAGGTTATTTTACTATCGTCAAATGTTACCTTAATGGCTTCTGCATGCGTACCATGATTACGGTAGGTAGCATTAGGCACATCGCCGCCGCTGTAACCTACTCTTGTTTCCTGTACGCCAGGCAGGGCACGAATGAGTTCTTCAACACCCCAAAAACATCCCCCGGCAAGTATGGCAGTTTGTATTGACATATAGTTTTAATTTATAAGGAATTAAGTTTACTTGTTGCCAAAGGTAACACGTTTTACCATCCCATAACTATATGCTGAATTGTTAAAACCGGTTGCCGAATAGTCTGCCTAATAATCCGCCTGCACTTCGGAACCCTCTTCCGCCGCTTAACATGCCAATAAGCGAACCCAGTCCGCCGCCGCCCATTAAACCACCAAAATTGCCAGGCATACCAATGCCCCGGCCACGGCCTCTAAGGGCTTTTGAAACGATACTACCAAGGATCACAGGTCCGGCAATGCCTAGTAAACCTTTCAGCAGTCCGTTTGTATTGATACCGGCGTTTTTCATTTTTTCTGTTAAGCCAAGCGACGAAAAAAAAGAAGGGCTTGCTTTTTCTTCGGCAGGAACATCTTTGGCAGCTGCTTTTTCTGAAAATTCATTAAGCAGGGAAAATTGATTTTGGTCAACACCCAGATATTGCGAGATCTCTTTTATTTTTTGTTGCTCTTCTTCCCCGTAATTGTTATCGGCTTTAGCAAAAGCAATAAGATCTGTTACCAATGAAAATTTGAGATCGCTGTTCTTTAGTATGTCCAGGCATTTTTTTAGTTCTTCGCCGCTTAATTCGTTCGACGCTTTTATCACCGCTTCCTTTTGTGGTTCAGAGAGATCAGCTGCATCACACAAGGCGCCAATATATTGCAACTCTTCCTCGGATGCGTGCCGGTCTGCAGTAGCAATGGAGGCAATTGCACCAAAATAAGCCCCTTTTTCCTGGTCACTATAGCCCTCTAAAACATGCATGTTTTCCATAATGAAGCTTTGCTATAGCTGCTTTAATTTTCATGCCACTTGCCCTCCTTCAGACGATCTACGCAATCGTTTCCGGAAATGTTTTTGTGACATTTAAACGGAATGGATCTTTCTGCAGAACGTATGTGCAGCAAATAGTTGCGGTTTTATGTCTGTAAGTTTACCCTCATTGACCAACCTGCCATTAACGCCTATAATTGTATTATTTACCAGTAAAGTAATTAAGACAGGATGGAGCAGGACGAATGTTGAAACAGCAGCCTTTAATTTTATTCGATTCAGGCGATTGTTAACTAACTAAATAGTGCACATATGAGATTTCAGCAACTTCTACCAAAAGGTATTTGGTTAATTCCCCTATTTCTTCTCTTTTCGGTTTTTCAAGCAAGATCACAAAACAGTATTGTAGTTAAAGGAAAGGTTACCGACGAAAAAGGTAATGGTGTACCCGGCGCTACCATACAGGTAAAAGGTACCGATAAAAGTACCCTTACCAAAGACGATGGTTCATTTTCTATTTCTGTAACAACTGGCAAAGAAACACTTATTGTTTCCTCAGTAGGCTTTGCCAAAAGTGAAAATCCTTTGAATGGCCAAACCACATTGAACGTAAGCCTGAATAGCGAAAAAAGTACGCTGGAAGATGTGGTGGTGGTAGGATATGGTACTGCCCGCAAAAGGGATATCACCGGTGCAGTATCCACTTTTAGCGCAAAAGGCATTGAAGAAAAACCTATTGCGCGGGTTGACCAGGCGTTGATAGGCCAAATGCCTGGTGTACAAATCAAACAACAAACCGGTATGCCCGGCCAGGGTTTCAGCGTTCAGGTTCGTGGCGCAGGTTCTATTGGCGCCGGTACCGAGCCA
>CBIMFG010000229.1:0-6611 GCA_966243125.1 uncultured Niastella sp. | reverse complement strand
TGATGACCATTTTAAGGCCATCGCGCGTAACCACCGAGTTAAACAACATCAATGGTATGCGGGCATTCTTTTCATCCTCGTACCAGTCTTTTAATGATTTGTTCAGCATGCCACGGGTATTGGCATTCAGCTTTTCTTCAAAAGCATAACCACGGTCTTTTATATATTCGTACGGACCTACCTTAAACCGTTGCGCGGGCGCCGCCAGGTCGCGGGCCACAAACGAAGTAAACAACGGGTTCAGCAGGTCGTTTGAAATATCGTTGAGGTACATTTTATCCTGCACATTAATAGGCTTGCCGGCCGATCTTTGCCGGCATAATTCGCGGAAATAAGTAGCACCCAGCATACCGCCCGAAGCACCGGTAATAAGCACGGTTTTATTCATTAATTCGCCATGGGTTATGCTATCGAGGTGTTGCAGCACATTCATGGTATAGGTAGCGCTGCGATTACCGCCACCACTGGTGGTAATCACAAACATCAATGGCTTTGCTTCGGTTTGTTTCTTTTTCCAATTCTCCAGTATTGAAATAAACTGCTGTTTATCGTGCTCCATTTTTTCAGCAGTACACAGCGACAACAAATTATCGGATGTATATAAAGGACGTTCTACTTTGTTCTTATAATTCAGGCCATAGGCTTTATTACTGGGGTCAATTATTTCGTACCGGTATAATACATTCGTAACAACAAACAACATTACCAGAAAAGGAATGCTCCAGCTTTGCAAAAAATAAGAGAAGGCGCCCGATACGGCAATCAAAATGGCAAAGAAAAGCGTAATGCCTGAGGCGGCAGGTAATTGAAACAGCGGACTATCTAACCAAAAGCCTATAATAATAAGCCCGATAAATGCAATGAAGATAGAAACCACCGCGGCAAAGTGGTGCCGGTTAAAGATGGTTTCAATAAACTCGCGGCTGTAGTGCGATACGTCGCGCACTTTTTTGGGCCTCAGCACGGCGTTCAGGTAGGTTTCTACTTTTATTAACCGGCTTTGATTGAGCCGCATTTCTTCCTTCTTGAACTGCGCTTTAAACAACTGCGGGTTACTGATAACCGGGGTAAGCCGGCGAATGATATTTTTATCGGCCCTGAAAAAATAGAAAAGAGAAATTACAACGATCAGGGTTAAACCACCTAAAAATCCCAGCACCAGCAGGGTTATTTCCCCATAGGTCATTAATTCTTTGTTGCGCTCAAATTCCATGGCCCTGAAAAAATAAAACAGCAGGAACACCAGTGGAATGATGACATTGTTGATGCAATATTTTAAAAAGGGATTGCTGGTGGTTGCCAGGAACCGGAAATGGCGGCTGAACAAAATGAAGGTGGTAATATTCCAGCTCATTATAAACACGCCAATGGCAAGGCCTACAAACAGGGCCGCCACCATGCTCACATTTCCCAGGTACTCGGGCGCCAGAAACAGGGAATCGGCGCCAAATGATTTCATAAAAGTGCCGTTCACTGTACTGAACAATACAAACCAGAAGATGAGCAGCACCTGAAATTTCTTAAAGTGCAGCATCACCAGTTGTACTGGAAAAGAGTGATATATTCCCTTCAAAAAAAGTTTCATTAAAATAGGCTTAAACGTGAGCAGCCAGGGTAAACCGGCTTCATTCCCAATTTACTACTAAAACGAAAAGACAGTGCCAAGATTATGATGATTGCTTAAAGAATGATTGCCGGGTGAGAAATAACAGGGCAACCAGGCTCAGCAGTAATAACATTCCCGTAATCTGGTGTAACTGTGCCAGCCACTCAAACGTTCCCCAGTGGCCTGGTATTATGCCGGTACTCGTTAATACCGATAGAATGCCTAATAATACCTGTAGGATTACCAGTATCAATGGTATACGACGGGCTTTGGTGAAAACTTCGCTGGTGGATGGCAGGCGGAAGATTTTTGCGGAATAAATTATTATCAATATTAATAACGCATATGCCAGCCCCCGGTGCACAAAATGGATAGTGATCTTGTTCTCGAAAAAATTAAGGGTTACCGGTTCTTCTTTTAACATTCCTGATGGAACCCAGCTGCCATTGATGGTGGGCCAGGTAGGCGCGGCCGTGGCGGCCTTATGACCTGCCATTAAGGCGCCAAAGATCAATTGCACAAATAAGAGTATGGTTAGTGCCCACGACCACTTGTGTATATTGGGAAGATGGGTGCGTTTGCCGGCAGGAATTCTTATTTGCAAGCCTTGCCAGAAGGCGTAACTAATTAAAGCCAGGGCAAAAATAAAGTGCATGGCCAGTTTGGTAGGGCGTACATACACCGCATCGCCGGTTAATCCACTTGCCACCATTATCCAGCCAATGGCGCCCTGCAAGCCGCCAAAAACGAAAAGGATGAGCAGGGGCCTCACCATTTCCTTTTTTATATATTTTTTCGTCAGCAGGTATACAAAACCCACTACAAAGGCCACGGCAATTAAACGGGCCCAAAGGCGGTGAAACCATTCCCAGAAAAAAATGAATTTGAAATCGGAGAGGGTAAAATCACTGTTCAGCAACCGGTATTGCGGTGATTGCTGGTATTTGGCAAACTTTTCGAGCCACTGGGATTCATTCAGCGGAGGTAAGGCGCCGGTAACTACATCCCATTCGGTAATTGATAAGCCCGAACCGGTTAGGCGGGTAACGCCGCCCAATACCACCTGCACCAAAAGCATGATCACCCCTAAAAATATCCAGTTGGATACTGCCCGGTTGGCCCGTTGTTCATTAGATATGGTATTCATTGCGGCGCAAAAATAAGGCAGAACCAGTTACCGGAAGCCAGTTACCTGTTTACCAGTTTCAGGTTCCGAGTTCCGGGTTCCAAGTTCCAGGTTGCCAATTTTCAGAATGCCGCCAGCCAGCGAGTTGTATTTACTTTTTAATTCCTCATTTCTCTGTTTCTAATTTTTCATTTTCCACCTTCACCCTTCACCTTTCAATGTGCCACTTTAATATACCCCCACCCTTCATGCTGCCTGGTCACAATTTCGTAGATGGCATCGGGCACTACATCTACACCGGCTACCAACTGGCTTCTATCAATGTTGTTGCGCTTCATAGTAGCGGCGCATACTTTAAAGCTGGCTTTTTTGTTGCTGCTTAATTCCTGAATAGCATCGGCAATAATGGATTTATCTTTCATTACCATGGGCAACGCATCGCCATAAATAGCCACTTCCAGCTGGGCGTCTGGCCGCGACTGTGAGATGCCCCGCATTTGCCTGATCACGGTTTTATGCGCAGCCGTATCACCACTGGTAATATCAAAGATCACTTTATATGCACCTGTTTGTGCAAAGGAAAATGCCGGCATCAGCGCCAGCACAATGATCAATATATTCTTATTCATACCTATTGATTTAATGTTACTTTTTCTTAGCAGCCTGTACTATAACATCGTACGGACCATACTTATGTTGTTGGGCAGAAAAACTATCTGCGTACGGACCAAAAGGATAATCCATGGGTTTGGTGTTTTTCTGCGGCCAGTCCATCGACAGGTCTTTATTCGGATGCGGTTGTGAATTTATAAAGGCGGCCACATCCCAGGCCTGTTCATCGGTTAACTTTGTATTGCCATACGAAACACCAAACGGCATATTGTCTTTTACATAACCTGCCATGCGTGATAACCTGAACAATCCGGCGCCGATATTATAACTTCCGGGACCCCATAATGGCGGGAATAAATAACCGCCAACAATAACAGGATCAGGTAAACCTGCACCATTGGCGCCATGGCAAACCTGGCATTTTTTGACATATACTACACTTCCCTTTCCAGGGTCTGCCGGCCGGTTGAGATTTTTAAGGTTACTGATGCCGGCACCCAACGGCTTTTTGCCTTTTTCTACGCCGGTACCCAACCAATTCATATAGGCCACAATAGCCCGCATTTCGAGGCTGAGGCTGTCCAATGCTTCTCCGTTGAGGCTTCTTTCCAAACAATCATTCACTCTTTTTTCAATAGATTCTATGCTGCCGCTGCGGTCGCGGTACTTGGGATAAGTGCTGGCCACAGCGCTGTAATTATTTCCCCAGGGCTTGGTGCCGGCGGCGAGGTGACAATTCTGACAGTTCATTCCATTTGAGATACGCGCTACTTTTCCCAGGGGTCCCAGGTATTCGGAAGTATGAACGATGAGCTCACGGCCATAACGGATCAGGTTACCTGCACGTGTTTTGGGGATGGTATTAGTATCGGGCGGTTGCCAGGGCATCTCGGGACCTGCTGAAACTAATGCGGTAGCTTTGGGTTTTATTTTTTCCGGCACCCGGTATTTAATGTTTACCCAAACGGCAACAGGCACACCTATTACCAATAATGCAATTAATAATTTACGGTTCATATAACAAGCAAATCCTGCTGTCAGTAATGTTGCATACCGGTAACCCGGCATGCAACATGTTACCTGTATAATAGACAGGGGTTAAGAAAAGGGGATTCTTTAATCAATTAACAGGGCTTATGCCTAACCGGCAAAGCAATACGTACAGCCATGTTCCTGTGCACGGCCTAAGGCCCATACACCGGAAGGCATTATTTGAATGTTTGGCAACACGGCGGCCATCCATTCTTTTTTCACGGCTGCAGCATCCATTTTCATCATATCTGCTGCTACGGCGCTGTAAACAGTTATAGCCATTTCGCAAGCACAGAACATAACCCCACTATCCTGCAGTTCATTTATACCAATGGCCACATTGCCAATACCAGGCACTTTATAATCACCAGGCTTGGGTTTCCAGAATGGATTACGGGTGGCTGGTGCTTTTGTAAGCGGGTCATGGGCTTTAAACAGTTCGCCCAGTTTATATTTCTCCCACATTTCGTTTTGCAATGCATAGCCAACTGCATCGTGGCGAAGAACCACTACTACACTGCAATCCTTTTCAGGTGTGCCTGTAGCAGCATTCGTTAATAAAAAAACCTTTGGCCAGGCAAAGGGCATTAGTTCATGTGGTTGTGTAGCATCAAACACAATGCGGTGTTTTCCTTTTATCTTATTGAACCATTCTTCAGAATCGGCATATGGATGGTCGGCCAATTCAGGCATGGCTTGTGCCTGAAAGGGAGCCAGGGAAACTGTACCCAGCGCAGCTGCGCCCGCGGCAAGTTTGCCTAAAAAATCGCGTCGCGATTCTGAATTAGCATTATTGGTTTGCATATACAGTCAAATTTTAGTTATAGAAAAGGAAGACTGAAATACATGATCACACGGGTACACGCCGGTTATTAGTTCCGGTATGAACTGTTTAATAAACTCATTCATGGAGTAGGCACAATGCTTCGCAACATCCTGTGTTGGTACAAATAATTCCGCAGGGTAATTAGCCCAATCTGGTTATTCAGTAGAACGGTGACGGCTGGGTTTAGAAAGGATGAGGTTTACCAATTAAGACCAGCGTTAGGAAGGAATCTCCGCTCAGATAGGTTGTATGAATCGGTCACATTAAATCCGGATTAAAGATACTCATATTACATATTAGCCACCAAATTAATGTGGCAATTTTTCGCGCAGGCGGCCATACATCCAGGTCCCTGCAATGGCGCTTAATAAAGTAATAATAACCACGGTAGCACCTGTTCCTATTAATGCGTACAGTGGGCCGGGGCATGCACCGGTTAATGCCCAACCAGCGCCAAATAATAAACCGCCATAAATCTGTCCTTTATTGAATTGTTTGGGATGCAAATCAATAGGTTCGCCATATATTGTTTTAACCTTGAATTTTTTGATGAGCCAAACGGAGATGATGCCTGTTACTACAGCAGCACCAATAACGCCGTACATATGAAAGCTTTGCAGGCGAAACATTTCCTGAATGCGAAACCACGAGATCACTTCTGCTTTAACTAACAGAATACCAAACAACAACCCGGCAATTAAATATTTTAACGAGTGCCACCACGAGTGCTCCATGCGTGACTCGTTTATGCAAATGGTATCCAGCGAGCGTACTTCAAAATCGGTATTGCTTTCTTTTACTATTAATTCTTTCGTCTCCATTTGTGAATACTTTACAGGTGTAAGATGGCGGGTAAAATAAGGTTGGCAGTAATAAAACCACCAATCATAAAACAACAGGTAGCTATCAGGGAAGGCCATTGCAGGTTACTAAGGCCCATGATGGCATGGCCCGATGTACAGCCACCGGCATACCGCGTACCAAAGCCTACTAAAAACCCGCCCACCACCAGTAAGATAAATCCACGGGCCGTTAATAACGCAGGCCAGTTAAACAAATCAACAGGAACAATAGAGGAGTAATTATGAATATTATACTGTTGCAGCTCATTCACCAGTTTAGGATTCACTTTTATTGGTTCGCCACTATTTAACCACTGCGTGGCAATAATAGCACCCAGCAGTATACCGGTTACAAAAAAGAGGTTCCAGGTTTCTTTACGCCAGTTGTATTTAAAGAAAGGAATATTACCCGGTACACAGGCGGCACAAATATGCCGCAATGAAGAAGAAACGCCGAATGATTTATTACCCATTATCAACAGCAACGGCACCACCAGCCCTATCAATGGGCCGGCCACATACCAGGGCCAGGGTTGTTTAATCCATTCAAGAAATTGCATGATGACT
>CBIMFG010000228.1:0-6614 GCA_966243125.1 uncultured Niastella sp. | reverse complement strand
AGTAAAAAGGTAGGTTTTCCCTTGGAAAGGGGTAGTGTTGGGGGAGTGTAAGTATTGTTCAAATATGAAGGTGAACCGAAGGGGCATAAAAAAACCTCCCCAAGGGGGAGGTTTTAGAAGGTGAACTATTGTATAATTTCTGAAATAATAGCTTTAGCTTTCACAACTCAGGCAGCTTGTTTATCCTTTTGTCTCTTCACCTGGCTAACCAAAGAGTCCAATGCATTGTCAAAAGACTCCTCAAATGACTTGGAACTTGATTTCACAAAAAACTGGTGGCGTGGAACCTGTACTCTTATTTCTGCGATTTTGTCTTTTATTGTATGTACCACATTATCCAACTTTAGGTATACGTCAACCTTGATAATGCGGTCGTGAAAGGTGTTAATTTTTTGAAGTTTACGATTAACATATTCGATCAATTTTGCATCAGCAGTAAACCGCACAGACTGAATGTTTACGTTCATAACAATCGCATTTTAACAGTGAAACAATATTTAAACAATAAATGAAAGATCTGATTTTTTATACCACCATGCAATGAGTGAGAGTATTTAAAGAGGTGGTTAACATGAGGATTTTATACTACTACATAAGCACCATATTTAATCTTTATGAAGATAAAACATCAAGCCTGTATTTCCAAATAAAAAATGGCCTGTATTTATCAAATAAATGAGCCTTATTACCGCATTCTATTAGCATATATTTAGCATCATTCAACAAACAATTATTGTCATATTGCCACATGATTATTCACTGGTAAAATATCAACTTTTACGCCTTGGGATGCGCCTTCTTATAGATATCTTTTAACTTCTCAATGGTATTGTGCGTATAGATTTGCGTAGCCGCTAAACTGGAGTGCCCCAATAACTCTTTCACCGCATTCAGGTCGGCGCCATTATTGGTTAAATGTGTGGCAAAAGTATGTCGTAAAACGTGCGGGCTTTTTTTATCAATAGTCGTTACTACACTTAAATACTTCTTTACTGCTTTGTATACAAAAGTTGCAGACAACTTTTGACCCTTATCATTCACCAGTAAATACGCCCTGTCTGGTTGTTCCAACGTGCGGGCTTTTTGAGCCACATAGTTATTGATGTCTTTTATAAGGATTGCACTTACCGGAATAACCCGTTCCTTATTTCCCTTTCCTAATACCTTAATACTATTAGCAGCTGTATTTACCTGGCCTTCTTTCAGGGTTATCAGTTCAGACCGCCGCATACCGGTATTATACAATATAGCCAGTATCAGCCTTTCTGTTTGCCCGTTCCAGGTATCGGGAAAAGCTACATGATTAAACAAGGTTTCCGTATCCTTCTGCTCCACATATACCGGCAAACGTTTGGGAGTTTTAGGCGATATAATAGTAGCCATGGGCGTTTGCTCCAGCTCACCCGTGCGCAGGTAGTATTTAAAGAATGATTTTAAAGAAGAGATCTTGCGGTTAATGGTTTTTGCGCTGTTCTTATTCTCTTTAAGCGAAGCCAGCCAGCTGCGTACAAACGAGGATGTTATTTCGGCAAGCGCCGGATCAATCATATTGAACTGATCGTGCAGGTAAATAAAAAACTGGTGCAGATCCTCCTGATAGGCACTAATGGTGTGGGAAGAATACCTTTTTTCGAACCGCAGGTAGTTCAAAAAGTTATTGACTGTTACTTCATTATGTTGGTTAGCCGCCATATTGAACTAAAAGTTAGGCATAATATCATAGACCACAAACAAGAAAAGCCACTTGTTCAGTGGCTATTCTAATATTTTAATAACGAGTAGTTATTATCCTTCGATTTGTCCGCTGGCGATCTTCTGCTTGTACACAGCTTTCAACACCTCATTGCGACGACTTACCGACGGCTTAGTGTAAGATTGACGGGCTCTTAATTGAACCAGGATCTTAGCTTTCTCAAATTTCTTTTTGTACTTTTTGAGGGCTTTGTCGATATTTTCGCAATCTTTTGAATCGATAATCAGCATATATTATATACCTCCTTTAAGGCTTTTTAGGACTGCAAATATAGCCGAATTTTCCAAAATTCACAAAATCCCCCTAAAAATCCGATTTTTGCTCCCATGTTTACAGGAATAATTGAAACCATCGGCCAGGTAGAAGAAATAATAACCACAGGTACTAATAAAACATTCTGGATCTCTTCTCCCCTCTCCCACGAACTGAAAGTTGACCAAAGCATTTCCCATAACGGCGTATGCCTTACGGTTGAAGCGCTGCAAGACAGCCGCCACCGGGTAACAGCCATTGCCGAAACGCTTCAAAAAAGCAACATCGGGCACTGGCAAAAAGGCGACCTGGTGAACCTGGAACGCTGTATGGTCATGAATGGCCGCCTTGATGGACATATTGTTCAGGGCCACGTTGATACCACCGCTATCTGTATTGAAAGAAAAGAAATGAATGGCAGCTGGGAGTTCCGCTTCCGCTTTCCTGAACAATTTGCCAGCCTGATCATTGAAAAAGGCTCCATTAGCCTGAATGGCATCAGCCTTACCATTTTCAATGTAAGCGTAAATGAGTTTACGGTAGCCATCATACCCTACACCTTCGAACATACGAATATTCAAAATATACATCCGGATACCACTGTAAACCTGGAGTTTGACATGGTAGGAAAGTACGTGAACCGGATCCATCAAGTAAACAAGACAACCGTTTAAAAATTTCAAATACCTCAGTTTGAAAGCACCTGTAAGTGGCCCCGCTACCGGCAAATACATCCCTGCCCTGGATGGGTTACGTGGAGTGGCCATCTTACTGGTTATCAGTTACCATTACTTTGAAAAGGATACACCTTGGGTACACCTGGGCTGGGCGGGGGTTGATCTGTTCTTTGTTCTTTCAGGATATCTTATCACCAAACGTCTTATTGAAACCAGTAACTACCCCAATCGTTATGTCATGTTTTACAGAAACAGGGCTTTACGCATTTTTCCGTTATATTTTCTGGTAGTAGTTCTTTTCTATGCCAGCATTTATTTTCTTGTAAGGCCACAAAACTTACATCGTTTCGATTTCTACTTAAATAACAAAGTCAGTTATCTGTTGTTCCTGCAAAACTGGTTATTCCTGCACAACCGCCCAATTGAAGGGCATTTGATCCATTTATGGTCGTTAGCGGTTGAGGAACAGTTTTATTTGGTTTGGCCCTTGTTTTTATACACTTTTTACAAGAATAAATACTTCAAAAACATCTTATGGGGCATTATCATTGGCGTATTGGTGCTAAGAAATGTGCTTTACTACTTCGATAACCAAACGTTGTATTATTACCACACCTTATGCCGAATCGATTCAATGGTTTGCGGCGCATTGATCTTTTTTATTTCTACCAGCAACATACAAACAACCCTCATAAAGTGGCTGGGCATAGCAGCAGCCTTCGTTGTACTCGCTGGAATTCTGATCTTCAAATCAGCAGGATTTTCTTCTGCTTTTAATACCACCATCGGGTATACAGCACTCGCTTTTTTATTTACGTCTGTACTTTATTACCTGATTCAAAATCCCGGTTCAATAGCCGCATCCTTACTGAAGAACCGTACCTTACGATTTATTGGAAAGATCTCATTTGGAATATATATTTTTCACATCCCGGTTTTTGTTATCTGCCACCAGCGATTAAGCTCTATCTTTCAACAGCGGTTTCAAGCGGCAAACTATTTACCTGAAATCATATGCTTACTGATCAGCATCATACTTAGTATTATCAGTTATTACTTCTATGAAAGTTATTTCTTAAAACTGAAAAACAGTACCCCGCAATGAATCAAGATACACGATTGGGCTTTGTACCTCTTTTAGCTGTATGGGCAATCATTCAGGGAATTTTTATTTACCAGCATGGCATTATTACCACCGGTGAAGCTGAAAAGTATATTGACGAAGCCCATACCTTTTTATCAACGGGCACTGTAAGTTCTCCCAAGTATTTGCTTTATTTTACCCAGATAAGATTGCTGGCCTTTGCATTTAAAACCGGCCTTGGTTATACCTTTGTTTTGATAGTACAGCTGCTTTTCAGCGCCCTGGCAACCTGGTCATTCTACCGCCTGCTCAGCCATTTATTCCCAAAACAAACAGCCATCACAGGTACCCTGTTGTTATTACTGAATTATCCTTTTCAGGAGTTCAATGTATACTTACAAACAGAGTCCATCTTCTATAGTATCACGATCCTTTTCACCTCGTATGTGCTGCAATTATCAAAGCTCACCCCGTTGCGTTTTACCACAATTATAGCAGCGCTGGTTATTCTTTGTTTAACCCGCCCAACAGGTATATTATTCGTGCCTGTTACTTTTATTTACCTGTTTTTTGCCTTTCTCAAACACATTAATACAAAGTTGAAAATAACCATTACAATTGCCGTAGCCGTTATTTTCAGCTGGATACTCAATGGGCAGTTGGGGACCGGAGGCGGTCTCGATTTTATGCTGCCTTACCGTGAAGAACATATCATTTGCGGATTACCAACCCTGAGCCAGCCTGCCGCTATAGATACAACGGCCAATGGGAACAGCCTGTATGGACTTGCCTATTACATCACCCATAACTTCAGCCAGTTTGCCCGGCTTGCCTTGCTAAAGTTCAAAGCGTTTTTTGCTTTAATACGCCCCTATTACAGCACAGGACACAATATACTTTTGGCAATTTATTTTTATCCTTTATACGCCCTGGCACTTTTAAGCATTACCTGGTGGTGGCGGTATCAGGCTAACCGGTTACTGTATTTGTCTGGAGTTATATTGATCACCCTTGCTACTACCCTGCTTACCTGCGACGACTGGCACAATCGCTGGCTCCTTTCTGTTTCTCCCTGCATCTTATTAATAGCATTACCGGCCATAAACAAATTACTTTTTATGCTTAGGTTGCGGAGTAAATAACCAGCAGCTTATTATATTTTGATCCATTTATTTAATGGCCGCTCAACGAGGTAATACAACAGAATAGATAACAACACCAATGAAATAAAGAGAAGGAATATATTTGAGCCCAGGAAAGGGAACAACCAATCGGCAATAAAGCTGCCGTGGATCAGGAATAAGGCATAAGCACTTTTTCCCAACACCTGAAACGGGAATGATGACAACAACCGGCCAAACCAGGTAATTTCTGTGATCAACCCAAATAATAATACGGCCACACTAACGGGAAAAATAAACATACTCAGCACCATGCCTACAGGATACTGCGCCAAAGCCTTATCAGGACTTATTAATGCAGCTATTATGATAACCACCAATGATAAACCAATACCGGTTACCGTATAAAGCAGGGTTCGTTTAGCAGACACCGGGTTGTTAGCATCCTGTTTTGCCTGCCATTGCCTGAACCGGAAAGCCAGCCATATACCCGTAAAAAATTCGAAGCACCGGCCAAAAAAAGTTGTCATAAGCAGAAAGTAAATGCTATCGAAGAATCCCCTGAATGGGAAATAATAAAAGAATCCCACCAGTAACAACCCTACAATCCAGAAAAATACAACTTGCTGCCACCACCAGTTCATTCTAACAATAAGCAGATATATAAACGGGAACAAGAGATAAAAGGTCACTTCGGGGGTAAGGCTCCAGGCCGGATAAATGCCTGAAAACATATACCATGATGAAAATCCTTTTAAGAATGACAGATTAAGCAAATAAGTACCGAACAAATGGGCTCTGTAAGGCTGCCTGAAATGTATAACAATAAACGCACCTGTAAGTAGAATATAATAAAGCGGCACTATGCGGGCCACCCGGTTTGTATAATACTTTTTCAGGAATAGCTTATTCAATTCGGTTTCTTTTCCATAATTATAGCAGATCAAAAAGCCGCTCAGCACAAAAAAGACATTTACCCCTAAATAAAACTGTTGAAAAACTGATTGTATATAAGGACCAAAAACCGTCGGGTGGGAATGATATAGGAAAATCATTACAACCGCAATAAACCTAAGGCCGGTCAATGCAGGTAATTGGTTAGCTGAAAGCTGACTGGTAGCCATATACCGCAAATTAATTGAAAAGCTCCGGCAATAAAAAAAGTATCAACCGAAGGGGTTGATACTTTTTTTATAATGGGTTATTACCATACTAGCGCATCAGGTACATTTTTCCATACCCGTTGTTAAAGTATTTATCGGTATTGTCGCCCGAAGCTTTGTATTTATCAAGTGTTTTACCATTCAGTGAAGTGATTACCCGGTACAGGTATACCCCATTCGCCAGTTTATCGCCATACTGATCTCTACCATCCCATTTGTAGTCGGTAATGTTTCTACCAATATGCAGCGGACCCAGCTCCTCTTTCGTAACCTCTCTCACAATTTTTCCGGTAACGGTTAATATCTGCACCTTCATATTCTGCGGGATCTCGCTTCCCGTGATCGTAAACACAAACGCCGTAGAAGTGCTGAACGGATTCGGATAGTTGAGCATGTTAGAGATCATCGCTTTTGTGATCACGGTAAATGCGATGCGGTAGTCATTCGATGCCTTGTTTCCGCTTCTGTCCTTTCCTTTTACGATCAATTCATATTCGTCGCCTTCAGGGTTGTACTGCTTGTCGAAAACAGGATAGAAGTCTACCACTGCCGAGTTATCAGTAG
>CBIMFG010000227.1:0-6617 GCA_966243125.1 uncultured Niastella sp. | reverse complement strand
ACTGGCCTTGGTATAATCTCTCTGCGTAGTGTAACCGGCCAGGGCTGTCAGGTTGTGTTTACCAAAACTTTTGTTGTAGTTAAGGGTAAACTCTGCCAGCCAGTTAAAATCATATACGGAAGAATCGCTGCCATACGCCACATCGTTTAAGAAGGCAGGCAGCTTAGGTCTGAATTTTTGCTGGTTGGCGCCCCGGAGATCAACGCCCGTCATTACATTGAAGTTGAGGTTGTCGAGGATCTTGTAAGTAAGGCTGATGTTACTCAGTACCCGGAGTGATTTGCGGGTATTGCTGATCTCTTTTTCCAACGCCAGCGGATGATAGAAGTTACCCGAGGCGGCGAGGCCATTGTAAGAATAGTAATTACCCGTTGAATCGTATACCGGATAAAAAGGCGTAACCGCCATGGCGCTGCCTATTACATTCTCGTTAGGGCCGCTGGTTAACCCCGCAGCCTGTACAATGCGCTCAGTGGTATAAGAAGGGTTCAGGTTTAATTTCAGGGTCAGCCGTTTCGACACCTGCGCATCTATGTTGGCCCGTACGGAATATCTTTTAAAATTCGTATTGCGCAAAATTCCATCCTGGTCATAGTATTCACCACCCAGTGAATAGCGAAAGTTTTTTTCGCCACCCCGTACCGTTAACTGGTGTTGCATTTGCGGGGCCCGTTGCATAATGATGTCGAGCCAGTCGTTGTCGATGGTATTGCGGCCCGCCAGCACATCCAGGATGATATCCGGAACCGCCAGTTTCCATTTGGCCGGATCGCCCGATACATCGTTCCCCGCATCGAGGTTCCGGTTTTTTACGCCATCGTAAAAATATTGCGCTTCCTGTTGGGAGTTCATCATTTTTGGTTTCAGCGATACTTCCTGAATGCCGTAGTACGCATCGTAAGACACTACCGGTTTACCGCTTTTACCCCGTTTGGTGGTGATGATGATGACCCCGTTGCTACCTCTGGAACCATAGATAGCGGTGGCCGAAGCGTCTTTTAAGATGTCCATACTTTCCACATCGTTCGGGCTCAGCGTTTGAATGTCTGATACCGGAAACCCATCCACCACATATAACGGATCAGACCCAGCGGAGATACTCCCGATACCACGCACGCGGATCTGCGGCGCCGCGCCGGGTTGGCCCGATACGGGTTTTACCTGTACGCCAGCCACCTTACCTATCAGCGCCTGGTCAACCCGCGGTACAATTACCTGACTTAGTTCCTGCGCGCCTACTGTACTAACAGCGCCGGTGAGGTCTTTTCTTTTCTGTGAACCATAACCAATCACCACCACCTGATCGAGCGAGTTGGCGGAAGATCTCATGTTCACCATTAAGGCCAGCACGGCGCCTTCTTTTATGTTATAGCCCGACAGGGTCTGGCTTTCGTAGCCTACCAGTGAAAAAGTAAAGCTGTAAGGGCCGCCGGAGGGTACTTTGGGCAGCATGAAGGCCCCGGAGCTGTCGGTACTGGTGCCGGAGGTAAAGTTGTTACTGTTGTTGCGAACAATAACAGAAACCCCGCTCAGGAGCTCGTTGTTTTTGTTTTGTACCACACCTTTTATGGTGCTTGTTTTGGTTTGTGCTGTAAGGCGGGTGGGCATAATTTCACACAGCAGGAGCATGCAGGCGCAAAGCGCCGCCCCGGATTTAATTTGATTAAATCGCATTAGCAATCGTTTTTTACGTTACAGTAAGAATGATACAGGCAGCAGCAAAATGTGTTTGAACGGGTGTTGTTAACCCGTGAGGAGTTGGGCGTTCATAAAGCAAATCGTTGTTGGTTGTAAATAGAGATCCGTTACTTATGTATTACGTACTTGTCGCCGGTCTTTGTCATTTTCAGGCTGTTGGCCATGGTTATTCTTTCAAGCATTCTATCGAGCGAATCCGTTTTCTGGAACCGGCCAATAAAGTACATGTTGGCCAGTTCTTTGCGGGAATATTGAATTTTTACATTGTACATGGCCTTTAACTGTTCCAGCACCTCGGGTAAAGGCTGGTTGTTGAACATGTACCAGGTGCCGCCATCGTTGGGCATGGAGGGCGTATCATTCGCGGTGATCATTTCCTCCTGCGCCTGGGTGCGGGTATTTTTATCTGCTTTCCATTTATTTATCCGCGCTATGGCTTTTTTCCGGTTGTAGGTCAGCCGTTCGCCGGGTTGCAGCATGTATTCATTATTCACCGACCGTACCACTACCGAGCCCTCGTATAATTGTACTTCTATGTCGTCTTTTTCACCGTCATTATCAACCGAAAACTCCGTACCCAGCACCGTGGTCACCAAATCATCGCTTTGAACGGTGAATGGACGGGTTTTGTCTTTGGCAATGGTGAAGGTGGCTTTACCATGCAACACCACATCGCGTTTGGCGCCGGTAAAGGGCATTTCATAACTGAGCTCACTTTTATTGGCCAGCAGTATTTCCGAACCATCCGGCTACACCAGCTTTCTGCTTTTTCCACTGTTGTTCGTCTCGTGTTGTAATACCGTTTTTGTTTGAACCGGTTCCGCCGTTGCTACTGTGGTGGTGGTTTTTGTTCTGCCCGCAAACCAGCCCCACTGAAAACCCAGGAACAGCAACACCGCTACTGCTACGGCGCCGGTAAATATTTTTTTCCAGGAAGGTATGTTGCGGATGCGTGCTGGTGGTGCTATTGTTTCTGCTGTTGCTGCTTCTTGATGATCGTTAACCACCCCGGCATGCAGGTGTACCACTTTTGCATTCTGTCCTTTGATGGTTTTACTAAACTGGTCCCATTCATAGTTGAGGTCAATTTTGTCAGCCGACTGTTTTACAAGGGTCAGCTTCCAGCAGTCTTTCATTTTTTCGAAGTACTGTCTGTTTTCGACGCTGGCTTGTAACCATTCGTGCACTGACCGTTCCTCTTCGGCATTTGTTTCGTGCGAGAAATAACTGATCAGAACTTTATTTAGCTGTTCATTATTTTCCATGTACTTATATTGAAACGACTGAATAGGATGGTACCCTTACAAGGAAAAAAAATATTTTTTACACCGCTGTAAAAAGCGTCAGGAGGAGTAAGCTGATGAGGTACTGCGCCAGTTTTTCGCGCAGTTTTAGTTGCGCGCGGCTCATTTGTGTTTCCACTGTTTTTATGGAGATGCCCAGCCGGGCGGCGGTTTCGGCGTAGGTAAGGCCCTCGTAGCGGCAGCATTCAAATACCTTGCGCATTTGTCCGGGCAACGAAGCTATGGCCAGGTCGATGTCGGTTTTAAGTTGCCGGAAGTCAACGTGTTGAAAACTTTCATCCTGCACCACGTATAATTTTTTACGCGCTATTATTCTTTCTTTTTTGTCTTTTACTTTCCGGTGTTTCAGTACGTCCAGACAAAGATTGGTGACGATCTTATACAGGTAAGCCTTTACCGCCACATCCGAAGAAAGGTTTTGCCGGATCTCCCACAAATGCAGAAAGGCGTTGTGCACCGTATCGCGGGCCAGATCGAGCTCAAATTCAAATTTGTACTGGCAAAAGGCGCAAAGGGGAATAAAGAGCTCCCGGAAGCATTCTTCAAAGGCCTGATCATTCAGGTGATGACCGGGCAGCTGGCTGTTCTCATCGGCAGCGCGTTGTTTATTCAGACCCATGTTGCAAGCATTTAGAGAAGTTATCGTTGCGCCATTCAAAGGATTTGGAAAGCAGGTGTAATCAAATATAATTTTTTTTTGTTAAATACCGGTTATTAAATGTTGGGGTGACATCCATCATTTCACTACACAACCACCCGTTTCCATGAGGATGGGCAGGTTATTCAGGCGCATGCGTTTTTCGCCCCACTCGCGCAGGTGGTCAATAAAAGGCACCAGCTCCTTCCCTATTTCCGATAAAGAATATTCCACCCGCGGCGGCTTTTCCTGATACTCCACCCTATTAATTAAATGATCTTCTTCCAGCTCCCGCAGGGTTTGTGTGAGCATTTTGGGTGTAATATCAACAATGGATCTTCTGAGCTCACCATACCGTAATACCTCCTTCAAATGCAGGTACCACAAAATGCGGCCCTTGTATTTACCCCCAATGCGCCGGAATGCATAGTCAACCGAACACATGGCCTCGTCGTTTGTAACCTTTTTATTTTTCACCCTGTTGTTTTAATGCTGGTTATCAATGATAGTATACTTTTAGTGCGTAGCTACTTATAAGTACCTACTTGTTCCAAAATTACGGGGCTCCTACTTTTGCTGCAAATAATTAACCAATGGAAAGAAGAGCGCTCCTGAAAAGCCTGGCCCTGATCGGAATTGGAACAGCTATTCCCTTTAAACAATTATTCGCGCGGGCGCCCCGCCCCTTTCACCGGTTTATGCTGGGTGACTTACAACTTACCATTATTACCGACGGACACCTGGAACTGCAACCCGTACAAGCCACCTTTCCCCATGGCAGCGAAGCAGCAGAACAGCAGCTGTTGCGCGAACATTTTCGCTCCACTACCTCCGTTGACCTGGGCATGAATATACTGGTGATCAAAAAAGGAAGGGAACAAATACTTATAGATACCGGCACCGGTAACGGCTTTGGACCCGGCAGCGGCTGGCTGTTGTCTTCTATGGCCGATGCCGGCATACCACCCGCCGCTATTACCCAGGTGGTGATCTCCCATGCACATCCCGATCACATCGGCGGTTTGCTAACTGCCGACGGCCCGCCCGTGTTTGCCAATGCACAAATACATGTGTCAAGACTGGAACATGCCTTTTGGATGGCGGCCGAACAGGATTTTTCCAAATGTGCATTTCCCGATAAAAAATTATTACAGGTATTTGCCGCCAACACCAAAAAAACGTTGACCACCTTACAACCGCGTATTCATTTGTTTGAACACCAGGCGGAGTTGTTTGGCTGTTTGCGTATGCAAATAGCGCCCGGTCATACCCCCGGGCATACGGTAACGCATGTATATTCAGGTAAGGAAGAACTGGTACATATAGCCGATCTGATGCATTCTGATGTGCTGTTGTTTCCCCATCCCGAATGGGGTTTTAATGGTGATACCGATTTGGAACAGGCTGTTGCTACCCGTAAGCAGGTGCTGCAGCAATTGGCTGATAACAAAACAACCGTATTTGCTTATCATTTACCCTGGCCCGGGTTGGGCCATGTGCGAAGAAAAGCGGAGGCGTATGAATGGATTACCGAGTCATATGCCTATCCAGGTTAAAACAACAAGCAGGCCGCCCGGCCTGCTTTTTTGTTACATATAGGTTCTTACCCCCATGCATAGTGCAACTTTCAACAAAAGTTGTGCAGTTTTCGATAATAATGCCGGAAAAATAAAAAATCAACTTTCGTAACTTGCTACATGCCACCAGCGTCTGTTTCCGGAACTTGTTCCGTTAAATCCTAATTTTTTTTA
Source organism: uncultured Niastella sp. (assembly GCA_966243125.1). Lineage (GTDB taxonomy): Bacteria > Bacteroidota > Bacteroidia > Chitinophagales > Chitinophagaceae > Niastella. The sequence goes on along the minus strand of CBIMFG010000227.1, from coordinate 1,227 downwards.
GCAGCTCCCCAACACTGCTGGTAATACCTATTTTTTCACCTGTGCTTAACGGCAAAACAAATGAAACCACAGGATAATAATTACTCCCTGTTCGTGCTTAAAGATATTGCCATCATTAAGGCGCAACTGGATAGTGATCCTTTTAAACACAAAACAAGTAGCGATCTGCTGATTGCCGTTGCTTCTGCCAACCGCAAATCAGTAGAAAAGGCATTTAAAGCTATCTATGGCTGTGGCATAAAAACCTATCAACTAAAACAGCGGCTTGTAAAGTCGAAAGCATTTATGGAAGAAGGGATGACCATCAAGCTGGCTGCTGTTGCCTGTTTATATAAAAGCCAAAGCGCTTATGGGGCAGCGTTTAAAAAAGAATTCGGCATTCCCCCCAGTGAGTGGGTGAAAATTGTAAGTAATGAAACTACCCGGAAATTATCCGGCAAGCAACCCCCACGGCCACGAAACGGCCAATAAAATAGAAAGTTGGTACAATAAGCTAGAACAACTGCCCAAGAATATATAATATGTAGCTGTAACTTGCATATAGAATGAATGACGAACAAATTTTGATTAACAGAGCTGGTTACAAACGTATTTAAAGTTTCTTTTTAAGGATAAGGTTTTACACCGGTACGCGCTGGTTTTTTAACCGGGGCAAATACGGTACATCTACATGACACTTATCTTTATTTTAATCTACCCTTCGTGCCCTGAACCTTGAATTTGCCATATTTAAACCTAAAGCTTATCCATCATGACCATTAGAACCACCAACCTGATCAGCAACTTCTGCTTTGATTGCACGCGGCTCATCATTTGCCGATATTATATAAGGGTTTATTTATTCTCTTCTTAAGACCTTTCAGCAACACTTTACAAGATTATTACAACATAGCCCGGCCTAAGGCTGGTGAGGCAACTGTGATTTATCATTAACGTGAGGGTCAATAGTGCTTAATGGGAATCAGTTTCTTTTACTGAAGGATGAGTCGCTATCATCTGGCGCCAGCTGGGATTGGGTGTTAGGGAAAGTAAAATTTTAGTATTTTATTTTTAAAGCATAATTCCTCTTAATCAGTGACTGAACTAGATGGCAGGTTTTAACCCTTTTATTTAGTTACAAAAATTAAGAATTTAAACACCACTTAAAAATGCAAGAAGTGATTCGACGGTTAGAAAAAATAGATCATCTTATTAAAATTAAAGGTACAGGTGGCCCGGATGTTCTAG
>CBIMFG010000226.1:0-6623 GCA_966243125.1 uncultured Niastella sp. | reverse complement strand
GCATTCCTGAAACAATGTGGTGGAGCGTGGCAACGCTTACTACTGTTGGCTATGGTGATGAATATCCTATTACAGGTTGGGGTAAATTTTTAACGGCTTGTATCTCTATTTTAGGGATCGGGATGTTTGCGCTCCCTGCAGGTATTTTGGCTTCAGGCTTTTCAGATGAGTTCAAGAAGATGAAGCGGGATAAAAACCTTTGTCCGCATTGCGGAAATGAAGTGTAAATGCTATTCTGTATATCAATGTTGATATAAATTCCAGCCCATGCATAATGAGATTCCCGGCATTATTAACTTTTAAATCCTCATTATGCGAAAATTATTTTCATGGACATTTTACCTGGCAATTTTGGCCTTTATTATTTGCTGCGGAAAAAAAACTGAACCAGCAACTGATAATAGCGGATCAAACTCAAGTAGTGGCACCGGTAGCAGCTCTGGTAGTGGTTCGGGAAGTTCTGGTTCCTCATCTGGGTGTGGAACTCATAGCGGCCACCAATTATATAGGGGTTCCAGTGGTGGGTGTTATTACTACAATAGTAACGGAAATAAAACGTACGTAAGCTCAAGTGAATGTCATTGTTAACCAGCTCACGTGGTATTTTGTCTGGCATTCCGCCAAACAAAATACCACGTGAGTAACATTTGAATAAGAATAAACGTAGGCAGAATAAACGGGTAAGCTATCAGGGGATTTAACAGATCGCCGGAAGCAAACATGGTTGGCAGATCGGCGAGGTTAAAAATAACGATCACGGCCAATAAACGCTTATTACCCTTGAAATACCACCAGCAACCTATTCCATAAAGCAGTTCCAGGATAAAATTCAATAATGGGTATTTAATGATCCCCAGGCCCCATACGGGATGGCCGGCAAAAGGCGAAAGCCGGATATCGTGTTCGTGAAAAATAAGATCGATCACAATATGTGATAGTATGCCAATTGAAAAGGCGATGGCCAGTTTTCTGTTGCCACACCCCCAGGCGATAATGATACATGACAAAGCCGCCAGCAAGACCCCCGAAAATATAGAGTGGGAGTAGGGGAGATGATCCAGGTGCAGGTGGCCTGCTGAAATGGAATAGTGTTCAATGCCCACATAATTGAACAGCACCCAAAGGATCTCCACCAGCTGCACTGCTATCAACAGCGGCCATAAAGGCAATTCCGGTTTGTTCTTTTTAATTAGTAAGGCGGTGGCTGCATGATTGATTGCATACATAGCTGTTGTGTTTTATGCAAAGTTCAGGCAACTTATAGTCGCAGGCTTGTACGATTTGGCTATTTTCGCGGGTATGACCACTGGTGAAAACTTTCCCATCTTGCTTTTTTGGCCGGGCTACTTTATGTACATCGGCCGGGGTGCTGATACAAAAGTGCATGCCCATCATGCCATTCAAATTGCGCTTGCCTTGGAGACGCCTATTGAAGTGGCTAGTAATAAAGAACCGTTTAAATGCCAGGGAGTGATTATAAATTCTGATGTGCCGCATGAATGCAGAACCTATGGCGGTTCATTCGTGCTGATCAATATTGATCCTGAAACCAGCATTGGCACTGCTTTGAAAAAAAGACTTTTGCTGAAAAGCGGGATTGCGGAATTGCCTGTGGCAATTATTAACAGTTATATAAGTCAATTGAAATTGTTTTTAGACGAGCGCCGTCTAACCGATGAGATCTACCTATTGACAACTGATTTCCTTTATTCATTGGCAGATAAGCATACACCCGAACCACTAGACGAAAGAATTGAACAGGTGTTGGAATTGCTTCGGCAACCGGAGCAGGAGGTGGTGGCAATAAAAGACCTGGCTAATGCGGTGCATCTTTCGCCAGGTCGGTTGATCCATTTGTTTACGCAACAGGTTGGTATTCCTATTCGCAAATATCTGCTTTGGTCGAAATTAATGGCTTCTTTAAAAAGGTTGGAAAAGAACGTCAATTTTACACATGTAGCGTTGGATGGTGGGTTTGCGGATGCACCTCACTTTAACCGCACATTTAAAAGAATGTTCGGACTTAGTCCAACCGCATTGCTTAAGAATGATCGATGATCCAATTCTCATTGATCTCCTCCGCATAATCATTGGGTTTGCGCGAACGTTCTACCAGTTGGGCTACGGCGGCTGAGGCTAATCCGCCCATTAAATACAATCCAACGGTCATGAGCTTAGTGCCCGTTGTTTTGTTGCTTGGTTCTGGCGGTAATCCCATTGACTTGGGTAAAAGAACTGCTGCTACGCCTGCTGCCAGTCCTAACAAAGCGCCAAACAACCAGACTCTTTTTTTACCGCCGGCAGCTGCCATGCTAAAATAAGCGGTATCACAAAAAAGTTCACCACCTACCGCCCAGCGTTGCAGGGTATTATCTTCCGGTACTTTTTTGTGCATTTTTGTTAATCCTTTTCGCAACAGGTCCATATCCAGCAGGTCCATACGGGGTGCGGCGGGGCTTATTCTCCTCATTGCTTCATGCAGCGACGCTACGGTAATTGTTCCTGCTAAACCTCCGGCCAACGCAGATGACACTTTCATAGTAAATAAATTATAGGTTATTGAATGATTTCGGTACCATGCCTGAAAAAGTTGTACCACGTTGCCTTTTTTAAATGTATTTCCTACAAAAAAAGTTGGCGCCGGGTAAACAATTCCGGTGCGCCCCTGTTATAGACAGGAACAATCCCCATCTCTTTATGAAAAAAATCCTCATTGCCACCGATTATTCAGCAGAAGCTGAAAATGCGGCTGAATATGCTGCAGCGGTGGCAGCCGAACAAGGCCACGAACTGATCCTCTTTAACTACAGCGAAATTTCCATTCACCTTTTAAATGCCAGGGCTTCCAGCGATGATATTGATTCCATGCTGGAATTATTCAGGAAGAACCTTGACAAAGCTGCTGAATCGCTGAGCAAAAAATTTAATGTAAACGTAAAGCCATACCTGGCATCGGGTAATTTTTATGATAGCCTGGTAGCCTGTATCAACCAATACAAACCGGTAGTGGTGGTTATGGGTATGGCCAATAAAAGTGTTGAGCAGGACCTGTTGGGTAATACCACCACCTCCACCATTCACAAACTGGAATTTCCGTTGCTGGCCATTCCCGTTACCGCCAAATACCATCCCATTCGCAACATTTTGTTTGCCTGTGATCTTGAAAAAGGCGTGGAAGACAACGTGCTGAAAAACGTTCATGAAATTGCTGCCGCTTTTGGCGCTACGGTAGAGGTGTTTTATGTGAAAGATACCATTGAAGAATTACAGGGCGCTGTAGAAGCAGATCATACTGCTGTAGACAAAAACCTGGCGGGCATCAATTACTATTACAAGAATGTGCAATCGCGCCAGATCATCAATGCCATTCAGGAAGAAGTAAAAGAAACAAAAGCCGATCTGCTGATTATGGCGCCGTATAAATATGGTTTCTGGGATTCTATTGTACACCGTAGTAAAACCAGAATGATGGCCTCCGGCAATAACGTACCGTTGTTGTCATTACCTGCTTAATTTGCGTTTGTTTATTTATGGAAGCAAGGGCCTGGCGTAAGCCGGGCTTTTGTCGTTATGATTGAGCCAAAAGAACAACGCTGCAACCAGGCAGGGAGCGTTTATGAAGGCTGCCAGGTGAGTTAACCAGTTGATCAGTTAACCAGTTAATCAGAAGGATGAAGGATACAGGAAATCTTTCTGGCCGCGACGGGGCAACCTTAAACCTTAAACTTTAAACCTTACACTGCTTTTGCAATCGGTTGCTGAAGCTGCTGGAAAATGCGAAAAAGCCTCAAAATGAACTGAAAACACTGATTTATTTAGATAAATCCTAAGATGTTATAGGCGCTTAAGGGATACAAACTCTTTATACAGGAGAGATGTAGCGAAAAAAATGATTAAAAAAATGTAATCGGTTTCATTTTCTCTATTTATTTCTTATTTTCGTTTCAACAGGTGCTCCCTAACACCTGTTGAAACGCTTGTAACAGACACAAAAATTTGCCATATGCTTCAATCTAATTGCTGTATTCTCCAACCATTTATGAATTCTATCTTCTTCGTATGTCAGGAGCCGGAGTAGTTTATAAAAATTTCCGGTAGTTCTGTCTGCCCTATTTGTTGACCTGTGGCCCCGCCCATGCAAGGTATGTTGCTGTTAAAGACAGCGCAGTGGGTGATGTTTTGCTGCTACATCCTTAAACAAATTAAAAATGTTTATAACCAAAACGATTACAATGAAAAAAGTTGAAATTCCCCAACAGATCAGCCTGCCAAGGTGGTTGTGGGAAAAAGTGCTTGCAATGACGTTGCTGGTTTTGCTCTGTTGTTTTGCAGGTACTACAGCGTTTGCTCAAACAAATACTGTAAGAGGTAAAATAACCGACCGTACAGGGGCGCCTGTGGTGGGTGCTTCAGTTACGGTGAAGGGTTCTGCTACCGGTACCAACACCGGCGCCGATGGTAGTTTTGCCATTCAGGCCCCTAAAGGCGCCGTGCTGGTCATTTCAAGCGTTACATTTCTACCAAAAGAAGTTACCGTAAGCGATGGCAACGAAATTTTGAATGTACAATTGATGCCATCATCAACCGACCTGGGCGAAGTAGTGGTGGTAGGGTATGGTACCCAGCGGAAAGAAGCGGTTACCGGCTCCGTTGCCTCCATTGGCGGTGAAAAAATGCGCGAGGTGCCTTCACCCAACGTAACGCAGGCGCTGCAAGGGCGTTTACCGGGGGTAGATATCGCCCAAACCTCTACCCGGCCAGGTGCTACCATGCAGATCCGCATTCGGGGTACCCGTTCACTAACCGCCGACAACAACCCGTTGATCGTGCTGGATGGGATCCCTTTTATCGGTTCCCTCGCCGACATCAACCCCAATGATATCAAAAGTATCGATGTATTGAAAGATGCATCGGCTACCGCTATTTATGGCTCCCGTGGCGCCAACGGCGTTATTTTGGTTACCACCGAAAAAGGCGGCCGCAACAGAAAACCCCGCATCAATTACAGCGGTTATGTAGGCGCACAAAAAATATTTGCCCAATACCCCATGATGAACGGGCCCCAGTTTGTAGCGTTGCGCAAAGCGGCTGCTGCAAGTGGCACTGTTTATGGGAACGGACTGGATGAAGCAGACAGTGTGAATACCAACTGGCAGGACCTGTTCTACCAAACCGGTATTGTAACCGACCACAACATCAGTTTATCGGGCGGTACAGAAACCGGCAGTTATAATTTTGGCGGCGGTTTTTATCAGAACCAGGGTGTAGTGCCCACCCAGCAATACAGACGGTATGCGCTGCGGGGGGCCATAGATCAGGGCGTGGGTAAGAATTTCCGGTTCGGATTTACTACCAACAGCAACTTTAACCAAACGGAAGGTGGCCAGGTAGGATTATATAATACCCTCACGATGTCGCCGAATGCTTCACCCTATAATGCCGACGGCAGCATGAGAAGAAGCGTGCGGATGATTGCTGATAACAATTATATCTATACCAAAGATGTAGTGAAGAACCTGCGCAACAATGATCAGTGGCTGAGCGAAAAACGGGGATTTGCTTCTTACAACGCGCTGTATGGCGAATTGAAGATCCCATTCATAACCGGCCTGAAATACCGGGTGAACCTTGGGCTTGATTTCATTCAGTCGGATAGTGGCGCTTATACCGGCGCAGGCGTAGGTGATGCGCTCAATCCCAATACCCCTTCGTCTGCAGCCGTCGACAACAGGAAAACGCTGCACTGGACGTTGGAAAACCTGCTTACGTACGATCGCACTTTTGGAAAACATACCTTCAATGTGGTGGGTCTGTATTCGGCTGAGCAAAACAGGTACACCAGATCAAGCATGGCTGCCCGTGATATTCTGAACGATGACTTCCAGTTCTATAACCTGGGTCAGGCAACCGGACAGATCACCATCGATCCGCTCAATCAGGATTACCAGTTATGGGGGCTTAAATCGGTGATGGGACGTGTTATGTATTCGTACGATAACAAATACATGATCTCTGCTACCGTGCGTTCCGATGCTTCCTCCAGGCTGGCGCCCGGTCATAAATGGCATACGTATCCGGCCGTGTCTGTTGGCTGGAACCTGGCCAATGAATCGTTCATTCAGAGCCTCGGTATCTTCAACAACCTGAAGCTGCGTGCCGGTATCGGACAAACCTCTAACCAGGCTGTTAATCCCTATGCAACGCTCGGCAGACTGGATACCAGGCCTTACAATTTCGGCAGCAACTATGCAACCGGGTTATATGTATCTCAGTTGGCCAATCCAAACCTGGGTTGGGAGTATTCCAAAACCTCGAACTTCGGGCTTGATTTCAGCATCCTGAAGAACCGGTTGTCTGGTACCATCGAATACTATATCACCAAAACAGAAGATATTCTGTATTCGCTCGGTCTGCCACCCACAGCCGGCGTTGCGAGTTATACGGCCAACATCGGCGCTACCCAGAACAAGGGTATTGAAATAGGGCTGAATGGCGTGATCCTCGACAATGTGAACGGATTTACGTGGGAAGCAGGTGTTAACTTCTATGCAAATAAAAACAAACTCACTTCCCTTGCTTCAGGCCAAACGCGCGATGAAGCCAACTGGTGGTTTGTGGGACAT
>CBIMFG010000225.1:0-6655 GCA_966243125.1 uncultured Niastella sp. | reverse complement strand
GACATCCTTCAGGATTCTGTACCTCTAATTTCAATGTCCAGCAACCAGCTTCAGTAACCTCACTGGCAGGAATGGTTAAATGTCCAGTATTAGGACTAACCCAGGAATCATCTGCATAAACAAAGAATGAACTAGAAGGCTTTTTATATTGCCAGGTACTTAAAAAGCCTCTCTTGCAGGTACTGCCACTGCCAAAAAAACCTCCAACAGAAGTGTTAGTAGCGCGAATACCAGCAGTTTGACAAACATATTGCGGAATGGTAAAATTGGCCACAGGTGGTGTGCTGGCATTTACAAATGATTTCTTTTGAGAGTTGGATGAATAATCAGTACAGTTACCATTCAACCCTTTATTAAATAATTGTAGGTCAACAGCAAAAGCCCTTCTATTATTAACAGGGTCGTTAGTAGCAGAACCAGAGTTACAGGTTGCAGTAATAAACGTATGCGACAGGTAAGGGTTTGCAATCAAAGAATCATGCGTATAGATTTCTGTGCCAGTGCCATCGCCAAAATTAATCTGATATTGCGAACCAGGATAATTGTTATCAATATTATCAATTTTAAACTGTACAGGTGAACCAGTACAAACATTTTCAGAAGATAAATTCAACAAACCAGTACCATCCCTTTCTACCAAAACAACATAAGATAACACTGTAGCAACACCTCCACTAATCTTTATCACCTCAGCAACATAATACCCAATAGGCTGGTTGCCAATTATTGCATTGCCAGCTCCATTCACCGGCAAAACAGCTGTGATTGTACCTGCACTGTTCACAAGATTTACAGTATAAGTATCCGAAGCTGAATAACCTTGAATAGTAATAGTAATGGGATTTGAAGTACCGCCATTATGAATATTTAAAAAGCCAAATATATTTCCGCCGCTAATGCATTTTACAGGTATAGTAGAAGGATTGACACCACTGATCGCAGGTTGCAATAAACTGGTACTACCCGAAATAGTAAATGAACCCGTAGGAGCAGAAACAACATTCCCATTGCTGCCCACTATCCGAAGCTGGTAATTACTCCCGGGCGGCGTATTAGCCGGAATTTTCCCATTGATCACCGGAACAAAATAATCTGATACTGAACCTAAAGTAACCGGGTTCGCAAAGTTGCCATTCGCATCAGACAACTGCAAAGTGAACACATTTCCGATCTTAAATAAATTAGGTTTGAAATGAACCGATACCCCAGAGCCCGCCGCATACGGCAAACTGTTATCAAAACGAATCAGCTGAATTGACTGGCTATAAGAATAAGTATATACCAATAACAAAAGAGGGATAAGTGCGAATATCCTTTTCATAAAAATGTTTAGGGAAAATAGAGTTAGGTCAACAAAGGTTGACGTTGAAAAGGGTATCCCTGAATGTAGAAAGTGTGGTTGGAACGGTAAGCGGCAGCAAGCTAACGAACTATTATAGCAAGTGCAAGAAATTCAATGGGGAAGTCAATTTTTTAGCAATAAACTTGTCTAAGATCAAGGCGTACATAATAAAAAAGCCCTGTTTAGGGCTCCTTCGTTATCCGGTCCATTTCTTTTAAAACCGTGGGCAACCGGAACTCCCCATGCATACTTTTTACATACTCAGCTGCCTGTTGCAGCTCAACCCCAATAGCAGTTACATAGAGCGGCTTTACGCTTTCGCCACGCAATACGGGAATTACGTGTTGTTCATTCTGATGAAAATTAGTTTTGGCCACACCTATCACCGGCACCTGCTGTTGAATGCTTTCATACACATAGGCGCCCAGTCCGGGTTTGCCTGAGTCATCCAACACCACAAAACCGTCAATGATAATATAACTTAAGCTGCGTAGGTCTGTAGCTGTAAAGATCTCCAGAATACAGGGTAATTCCCGCTTGTAAAATTCACCGGGAACATATTCTTCAACCTTATCAATATATTTGATGATATATTGCTGCGCAACAGCATCGTCCCAATTTTGTATTAACGCACCCACCGCTTTGGCAGTGGTTTCTTTATAATGAACATCAATAGCGAGGATCATAATTATTTTTGAAACATTCTCTTATCAAGATCATAAAAACCGGCTGTCATAATTTTACGCCAACTCTTTCAAGTCCGTTCACAATCCCGGACTTTATCATATTCCCATAACCGTCATCTGGCAGAAATTCGGTATAAGACAACGCTGCCTGATAATTTTCTTTGGCGTGGTCAGTGTCGCTCAGGTCTTCATAGCATTTTCCCACATTTAAATACAGCGAAGGCAAGGTGGCCTTGATACCCTCCTCTTCGATCTGTAACGCATGGTGCAATGCTTTTAAGTCCCACAGTAACTTTGCAAAAAAACTTTTTTGATGACGGGCTACATAATGAGCGGCAGTAAACTTTTCAAAATCAGTTTTCGCAATTGCCCAGGCCTCATTAAAAAGCCTGGCGGCTTCGTCTAACTGGCCATTTCCTTCCTGTTCCATTCCTTTGGTAACAAGTTGCACCACTTTGTTATCCGGATTAAATTCCATCATCCAAAGATAATCCGTTTAACGAAAGGGCAGCAAAACACCTGGCCCGCGGCATAATAGCATTCTTTATGAATTGACTGAATTAAGTTTTTTTGCTCAAAATTGCTTAAACAATAAATTATTTTTTATCATGCAACCTATTCAGGTGTAAATACGACATTTAATGATTAAGTAGTTTTCATTAAGCGCAGATTAAAAATGAAATATTTCATAAACCCTTGTCAGATATTCTAAAAAACTGATTTAAATTAGAATATTGAAAACGTTTACAAACAAAACGATTGCTTTTGAATACATCTCAAAAACAGCCTGCCAGTTTAAAATCGGTCGCTAAAATGGCCGGTGTATCTATTGCTACAGTTTCCAGAGTGCTGAACGGAGACCCCGTTGTAAAACCGGAAACCAAACTGGCGGTGGAAAAAGCCATAAAAACCTCAGGCTATCACCCCAACCGCGTTGCCCAGCGTTTACGTTCATCCTATAAATCGGGCCGCCTCATTGGCCTGGTAATCCCGGATATTCGCAACCCATATTATATTGATGTGATCAGGGGCATTGAGGAATCTGCCTATGCCAACGGCTCGGCCGTTTTGATCGGTAACTTTTCACAGGACCCCGATAAGGAGAAAATGTATATCAACATTTTGAAATCTGAATCGGTAGACGGTTTTATCATAGCGCCGCACCACGGCCACGACAAATACGTCGAGGATCTGATTGAGCAAACACACGCGGTGGTTTGCATTGACCGCGGACTGGCCAATTGCAGTACCGATGTGGTGAAATCTGACAACGAGCGCGGGGCGTTCAATGCGGTGGAACACCTGATAAAACTGGGTCACAAACGCATTGCACATATCACCGGTAACCTGAGCATCCCTACCACGCACGAGCGTATTGCAGGTTACGTAGCCGCCTTGCGTAAATACGATTTACCTGTAGATGAAACACTTATCCGCGGACGCGCTTCCGATTTCCAAAGCGGGATAGATATTACAGCAGAACTGCTCGATTTGCCCGAACCGCCGGAAGCTATCTTCACCGCCAACAACCTGCTTACACTGGGTTCGCTGGAAAAGATCCACGAGCGCGGCGTGAGCATCCCCGACCAAATAGCCATTGTGGGTTTCGACGATATGTACTGGGCCGCCTCCCTCAACCCGGCGCTCACCGCCGTTCGTCAACATGGTTTTGAGATCGGAAAAAGGGCTATCGAGCTTTTATATCAACGTATTGAAGATCCTTCGCGGCCAGCAGCCAATGTGATCATCAATACCGATCTGATGGTTCGACGATCCTGTGGCTTTAAACCGGGTACCCCATAGTACCCCTTTAATTTTCACCAAAAATGTAAACGTTTACACGTTATTGCCTTATCCATCCATACAGCCCTTTGAGTAACAACTTCTAAACGCCAGAAAGAAAAAGCAGGAAACACAGCTCATTATTTAAAACGAATGCAGTATGAAAAAACGACTGGTAAACTATCTATGTGCCCTATTGGGGTTATTATGCTGTTTTAGTGCACAGGCCCAGCAAATTACGGTTACCGGAAAAATTACCGACCAGGCAAATGGGAATCCGCTAACAGGGGCCACCGTAAAATTAAAAGGAACCAACCAAACCGCGTTGGTCAATGCTTCCGGAGAATTCAGCATTGCTGTTCCTTCCAAAAACGCCGTATTGGAGATCACCTATGTTGGCTATGGTACCCAGGAAGTAACTGTAGGCAACAAAACAACGATTGATGTTCAGTTAAGTAATACAGCCACCAACATGAATGAGGTGGTAGTTATTGGGTATGGACAGGTAAAGAAACGTGACCTCACCGGTTCGGTGATTACCATTAAAGGTTCTGAAACCACCAAGGTGCCGGTTACCACGCCCATTGAAGCCTTGCAGGGAAAAGTAGCCGGGGCCGATATTTACAGGAATAATGGGTATGCCGGTGGTGGTACCAACATCAGGATCAGGGGTAACCGGTCATTGGGAAATCCTGATAACTCAAACAATGTGCTGGTAATTGTAGATGGCGTGCAGGGTGTAACGCTCGATGACATCAATCCCAACGATATTGAATCAATAAACGTAATGAAAGACGCCTCTTCAACCGCCATTTATGGTTCACGTGGCGCAAATGGCGTAATTATCGTAACTACCAAAAGGGGTTCAACCGGTAAAGCGAAAATAACTTTTAATACTTATGCCGGTTCTTCAGAAGTAAGCAAATATGGCCCCATGAAATCGGGCCCAGAATATATTGCTTTTAAAAGAGAAGCTTACCGGGCAACGGGCCAATGGAACAGTCCGGCCGATGATTCAAAAATTTTCAACCCGCAGGAATTAAATGCGATCAATAACCAGCAGTATATCGACTGGCCTTCATTGTTATTGCATCATGGCAGCCAGCAGGACTATCAGGTGGGCGTTTCAGGTGGAACCGAAAAAACAAAGATCTATTTCAGCGGTGATTATTTCAGGGAGAAAGGCATTCTGAAACTCAATGATTTCAAACGTTATTCAGCCAGGTTCAATATCGACCAAACGATCAACAATTGGTTGAAAGCAGGCATCAGTTCGCAATATGCATTTTTAGATAATGATTACCGCCGCGATCCGTTCAATCAGGCATCTAAAGCGTTGCCACTTGGTCTTCCATATGATTCAGCAGGCAATGTGAATTTGTTCCCGGTAGGCGGCTCCCAAATGAGCCCACTGGCCGATGAACAACCCGGTCAATGGAAAGACAATGGCAAAACCACCCGTTTTTCAGGCGCTGCATTTGTAACCATCACACCTATAAAAGACCTCACCATCCGGTCAACTTTTAATGGAACCGTTTGGAGCCAGACACGAGGCACTTATTATGGAAAGAATACCATTAATGGTGGTGGCGCCAACTCACAATCAAGTATCACCAACACCCAGTTTAATTTTATAAGCTGGGAAAACCAGGCTACTTATAACAAAACCATAGGCGATCATGCTTTTACCGTAACCGGTATTACTACCTATAACCAAACAGTCAATACCAACAACTATGAAAGCGGCAGGAACCAGGTTTTCGGCTCACAGCTATACTATAATTTACAGGCAGCCAACCAGAATATAGCCATTACCAGCGGCTACAATAAATTCAATCTGCTCTCATATACCGGCCGTATCAATTACGCTTTTAAAGACAAATACCTGCTTACGCTTACCGGCAGGTCAGATGGCTCATCAAAATTGGCGCCGGGTCATAAATGGGCCTTCTTCCCATCGGCAGCAGTTGCCTGGAAGATCAGCGATGAAGCGTTTATGACAAAACAAAATGTAGTCAGCGATCTGAAAGTAAGGGTAGGATATGGTATTTCGGGTAATGATGTAATTGCACCTTATTCAACACAAGCAACTATTACCCCGGTTCAGTTTGCCTATACTGATGCTGTTGCTGCACCCGCATATACAATTAACCCAACGTTCAATGCCCAGGATCTGAAGTGGGAATTAACAGCCACAACAAACATCGGGCTTGATTTTGCTTTATGGAAAAACCGGATAACCGGTTCGTTCGATTTTTATAATGCCAAAACTTATAACCTCATTTTCCCCTATAACCTGCCATCCTCTACCGGTTTCGGTATGGTGTATTATAATATAGGCAAAACCAATAACAGGGGTTTTGAAGCAAGTGTTACTTCGAACAACATTGCATCAAAAGCATTCAAATGGTCAACTACCGTTACGTATGCAAAGAACCGGGAGCGTATAACCAGTTTACCCAATGGAAATGTATACAACAGCGATTACCGCAAATCACTGATCCTGGGGCAGCCGGTTAGCATTTTATATGACTACGTAAAACTTGGCTTGTGGCAATTGGGCGAAGAAGCAGAAGCTGCGAAATTTGGCGCTGTACCCGGTGATATCAAGATCGCCGACATCAGCGGACCCAATGGAAAACCAGATGGTAAGATTACGCCGGATGATCGCACCGTAATAGGCGCCCAGGTTCCCAAATGGACAGGTGGTATCAGCAACGATTTCAGCTTTAAAAATTTTGATCTGACCGTACTCTTCATTGCCCGCGTTGGCCAATGGATGACCTCAGATTACTATGCAAAATACTATCGCAATGGCGCACAAAATGGTTCGCATATGGATTTC
>CBIMFG010000224.1:0-6687 GCA_966243125.1 uncultured Niastella sp. | reverse complement strand
CTGAAGCGGTTGTCGCCGGGCTGATTGATCACATACATGATGCCCAGATCGCCATTAACATAATAATTAGTGGCCGTTTTGTTCAGGCGCCATTTTGTTCTAAAGCCTTTCCAGAACCGGGAGTCGTTTACCTGGTCATAAATGCGGAACATATAGTAGTTGGTGCGCAAGCGGCTGAATGGCCGGTCGCCGGTAACATCACGCTGCATCTGGGAAATATCATCGTACCGCGATCCCCAATACAGGTGTTGTGTATTGGTACCGTTGGTAGATACGTCGGCCGTGAATTGCGCCGACAGGATGAGTTCGGGTAACTTTTCGTTCAACGCATCGGGCGCGGTATATTTCCAGAGGTCTGCGAAATTAGGCGTTAGGGGGTGGTGTGAAATTACTTCATCACACAAAGGCGCAATGGCGGCCAGGTCGGCAGCCTTGGTGGCTGAATTCCAGGAATCGTTGATCTCGCTGGCACGGAACAGGTAGGCTTTTGCCAGGTAGTGAGCCGCTGCATCTTTGGTGATCTTTGCCGGGGCGCTTCCATTTGACAACAAATTATAAGCCTGCTTAAAGTCATCGATGATGAGTTTGCAAACTTCTTCAGGCGTTGCCCGGGTAAATTCAAATGTAATATTTGTACTGGGTTCTGTTTTCAGTGGCACTGCGCCATATTGTGAAACCAGTCGCAGGTAATTGTAAGCCCTGAAAAAATAGCCTTCGCCCAGCGCTGTTTTTTTAATAGCATCTGAAGTAGACGTGCTGGCAAGCGCATTCTGGATCAGCAGATTCGCACTGCCTATGCCTGCATACAACGTATCCCACTGTACGCTGGCAGTGGCGGTGTTGGTATTATTAATAGTAACAATTGATTTGTACCCGGCATCGTAGTTGTTCCAGGAACCGTTGGAAGGGTCGCCGCCTACACTAAACTCATCTACCCCGTAATTCATGGTACAATAGGCCCACTCGGAGGAAAAGGGCAACGCAAACACCTGGTAATAGGTCCCGGTGCTCAATGACAGGATACCTGCATCGGTTTTAAAGAACTCCATATTTCTATCGGTCTTCAGTGTTTCATCCAGAAAGTCTTTTTTACAGGATGCCATCACCACCAAACCTGCCAGAAGCGATATATTGAATATTAATTTTGTTGTGCTCATGTTCTTATTTTTTAGCGTTAATCGTTGTGGTTAAAAGGTTGCGTTAATTCCAAAAGTGATCCCTCTGTTATAAGTAGGGCTAACCACATCCATATCCAGGAAGTCGATCTTCGAAAAGATCATTCCCGGGTTTACCACCTGTACATAGGCTTTTAAATTGGAGATAGCAGTTGTTTTTAACGATTTGCCGCTCAGGTTGTACCCCAACGATAGGTTACGTATTTTTAGAAATGAACCATTCAGATAACCAAATACCACATAGTATGGGTCGCCGCTGCCTTCTGAATAGAATGGCTTCTGGTATTCGGCGTTCGTGTTGTTCTCATTGTAATAATTAATGGAACGCTGATTACCACGGGCAGTTTCTGTTTCGCCGCCCTGGTTATAAATGTAGCCTAACCGGCCATAAATAAAGATGGAGAACTCAAAATTCTTGTAGGCAAACGTATTCGTCATACCCACTATCCATCTGGGTCTTGAATGGCCAATAAGCACGCGGTCGTGGTTGGCATCAATAAGCGTATCGCCATTAATATCAGCCGGGCGGGCACTGCCGGGTGAAAAATTGGTTTTACCCTTTGTATTATAGGCTTTGTAAGTGGTTGAATCGGCCACTTGCCACAGGCCTGCGCTCTGGTAGCCGTATACCATTCCAATACTCTGGCCTATGAACCACCTGTTATTGATATCATCCTGCTTGCCGTTGGCCAATGAGGTGATCTTATCTTTTTGCCAGGAGATGGACATATTGGTTGTCCAGCTGAGGTTCTTCCTGCTGATATTCACTGTTGTTAAACTCAGGTCGAAACCCCGATTGCTGGTTTCACCAATGTTTGAATACATGGAGGTGAACCCGTTCACCGTAGGCACAGACATTTGCATCAACAGATCGGTGGTTTTTGATTTATATACATCCAAACTACCTGAGATTCTTCTTTGCAGTATGGAAAAGTCAACACCCAGGTTGTATTGCGTGGTTTTTTCCCAGCCCAATGTTTGGTTGGCAAATATTGCCGGCGGAATACTACCGGGCGTTACAACAGTAGCGCCTGTTGTAAATGGATAGAACAGCGGAATGGTTGCACCCTGGGTTGCATACGGATTAATAGCCGAGTTACCGGTAACCCCTACCCCAAACCGCAGCTTCAGGTCATTCACCCAGTTTGCATTCTGCAAAAAGCTTTCATTGTTCATTCTCCAGGCAAAGGCCATTGAAGGGAACCAGGAATATTTATGTCCTTCAGCCAGCATGGAAGCACCATCGCGACGGGCTGAAACGGTTAACAAATACTTGTCGTTAAAGCTGTAGTTCAGGCGCGCCATAAACGACTGCAACTGACTTTCGGTAAGGCCGCCTGCATACCCGGTTATATTAGCTGCGGGGATATAGGTTTTCGACAATGCATTCCATTTCTGACTGCCAAAAGCAATACCGTTGGCAGAAATAAAACTACTGTCTCTTGAAAATTTAGTCTGGCTGGCTAACAAAGTAAGACCAAAGTCATGTGCGCCAAAGCTTTTATTATAATACAACAAATGATCGAGCGTGTAGGAGAACGTTTGCTGTTTATTCAATGAAGCGGAGTTGGCGCCGCTGCTGATCACAGAATTGGCATCTATATAAGTACCATCGCGGAAGTTACTGTAGTCGGGACCAAAGTTCAACCGGTATTTCAGGTCTTTCAATACCGGCCAAATAGCGCCAAAATCAACCTGACCATACAAGCTACCAAAAGCACGCAGGGTTACCCGTTGGTCCTGATTCAGGTTCCACTCATCGGCCACGTTTTTCCAGGCGATGTCTCCACCCGGATTGTAGATCCTGTTCCCGAGCGAATCGTAAGGTACTGCATAGGGGAACAGCGCCCGGGCCGATTCATATAAAGTATTTGAAGACGACACGGTGGTGGCGCCTGCTGTTGATTGTCCATATTCCTGAACACTATAAGATACAGTGAGGTTACTTCCAAACTGGAGCCATTTGGTAGCATTAACATCGGTATTCACATTGGCCGTGTATCTTTTAAAACTTTGTCCTTTTGTAGTACCGGTATTGCCTAAATAGCCGAATGACGCATACATTTTTGCTTTTTCGCTACCACCACTTACGCTTATATTCAGGTTCTTGGTGATACCGGTTTGGGTTACCATTCCGCGCCAGTCGGTGGTAGCCACCTTGGAGCCATCCCAGGTTCCCGAAGCCCAGCCTTTGGCTATGTTTGCCCAGGCAGAGGGGTCGCTGGTAGCCAGAAAGATGGTTTTATCGAAATTAATATTGGGGTTATCGCCACGGGGATTGGTGGCAGGGTTCTGATAGTAACGGGCCCAGCGGCGGAAGGTGATGTAATCCGACGCATTCATTTGGTCCTGCCGGTCAATGAGCTTTTCTGCAGTGGTGGCCACATTCAGGCTCAGCGATGTTTTGCCGGCCTTGCCCTGTTTGGTTGTAACGATCACTACCCCATTGGCGCCGCGGGAGCCATAAATAGCGGTGGCCGAAGCATCCTTCAACACATCTATTGACTCAATATCATTGGGGTTGATGTACTCTATACCACCGGTCATCAGTGGAATGCCATCTACCACATACAGCGGCGTATTAGAGGCGGTTAAAGAACGTACGCCGCGGATATTAATAGTACCTACCTGACCGGGCCGTTCGTTGGAGCCGATATCAACACCGGCTACCTTTCCCTGCATGGCCTGCAGGGCATTGTCAACAGGACGTGATTTGATCTCTTTTTCATTAATACCCGTAACAGCCCCGGTTACATCTTTTCTTTTCACCGCGCCATACCCAATAACCACTACCTGGTCCATGGAGTTGTCTGCAGGGCTTAGGGTTACGGTAATTTGTCCTTTGTTTTCCAGGACCACTTCCTTGGCGGTGAAACCTACAGAGCTAAATACAAGTACTGAACTGCCAGAGGGGGCATTGATAGTGAAGGAGCCATCCGCAGCGGATGCGGTTACCGTTTTACCACCCTTTACCTGCACGGTAACGCCCTGCAATGGATTACCACCATTGTCTGTGATTTTACCGGTTACGGGGAAACTGGATTGTGCAAAAGAAATAACGGCAACAAGATTCAATAGCGAAAAGAGCAGAGCATATCGCCTGCAAGCAATCGTTTGTTTCATATTAGCAGTTAGAGTTTAATTTAGCAAAAGCGCATTTGTAATTTATCCTATCCGGTTGCTAAAATCATCCTGAACTGTCCTGTGCTGTCCTGAGGCTCTTATGCCTGCATTATTCCTGACTTATCATGTTAAGGCCGTTGAATACAGTCTTTAGCTGCTTACACAGGGGGAAAAACTCTGCATTGTTTTTAATAAAAGGGGTGTTTTTCCCGTATGCCGGCAACAAATGGAGTCGTAACTTTTATGGATTCCCTCACCTAAGCTTATTACACTATGAGCAAAACAGTAGTTAGCCGCAGTAAGCGCAGAGCAACCAACCAAAGCGCAGAACAGGCCCGTGGCCAGGTAAAACCACACAGCGCCACCATCCACAGTGGCTGGGATAATGTTGGTAAAGATGGGCAGATACCTTTTAGAGAAGATGCCAATTGGGGACATGCATTTGCTATTATAGCTTATGATGAAAAAGGCTTCTGGATCCAAAACAGCTGGGGCAACGATTGGGGCAAAGGCGGCTTAGGGCAGATCAGTTATGACAATGGTCCAGGGTGTTCGTTCTTGCTAACTAAAATAAAGCCAGTGTCATCTTCAAATTGATATATGAAAACCCAATACTACACAGCTACCAGTATCAACGGCTATATCGCTGACGAGAATAACTCACTTGACTGGCTTTTCCAGTTTGGAGAAATTGACAGCATGAAAGATCATTATCCCCGGTTCATCAAAGAGGTCGGCGCTTTAGCAATGGGGTCTACTACTTATGAATGGATTTTGGAACATGAAAACATGCTTGAGCAACCGGAAAAATGGCCGTACAATATTCCCGCCTGGGTATTCAGTAGCAGGAAATTACCTGCAGTAAATGGTGCTGACATTCGTTTTGTACAGGGAGACGTAGTTTCTATTCATACTGAAATCGTGAATGCTGCTAATGGAAAAAATGTTTGGATCGTAGGCGGCGGTGACTTGGTGGGGCAATTCTACGATCGTGGCCTTCTGGATGAAATTATTGTCAGTATTGCTCCGGTTATGCTTAGCTCAGGCGCTCCGCTGTTGCCCCGAACTATAAGCGCTCCCCCATTGAAATTGATCAATGTAGAGCAATACGGAAATGTTTTCGCCGTGCTTACTTATGAAGTGCAAAGAGGTTAACAATCTGTACAGGGAGAATAACGGTGAATTCTATGAAATAGAAAAACCCGCTACCAGAGCGGGCTTTAATTAAAAACTTACTTTTTGTAAAAAGGCCTATAAAACGGACCGCCTTAAAAGCCGTTTAAACTAATTATGTTTCCCTTCTTTCATTTCTTCTGAAGGGTTTATTACTATGTTATCATCCTTCCCAAAATTTCCAAAGACCTCCGATAAACTATCCAATCTTGTTCCTTCTTTTACAGAAACACGTTTTATTTCCTGATTATTGAAAGTCAAAACGAAAACTCCTGATTGAGTGTTAAGCACGCTTTTAACAGGCACCCAATAAGAAGGCTCTTTACGCTGTAGCTGCAAAGTTACCTGCGCGTAATCCCCACCTTGCATATCTCCCGAAACATTATCTACATCAAATTCCACCACAAGCGACCGGTCCTGTTTATTCAGCAGACGGGATGATCTCGATAGTTTTGTTGAAAAAATTCTGCCAGGCTGAGAACTTATTGTGAACCTGGCGGCTGTTCCTTCCCTTACAGCCGCTGCATGTTTCTCAGGAACTGAAACTGTTAAGCGTAGCCTTTCTTCCTGCGCTATCATAAAAAGCGGAATGCCTGTAGGAGTTCCTACCAATGCGCCCACGGAAACATTTCTGGCAGTAATTATTCCGTTGAAAGGCGCCGTGATGCGCAGATAATTTTGAAATTCGGCTGTTTGCTTCGTTTCGGACCTTGATGCCTCGTACGCAGCATTGGTGCTTTCCATGGCGCTTTTTGCTCTTTCCAATTCTATTGCAGCTACGGCTCCGTTTGTTTTCGATGCTTCTACCAATCTTTCATAGGTCTGCTTTGCAAATAAATAGTCATTATAAACCTTTTGCCCGGAAGATTTAGTTGACATATATTTCTGTGCAATTTCCGGCGCTTCCAACATTGCAAGAATTTGTCCTTTGCGTACTCTATCGCCGCGGTCAACATACAGATGCTGTACAAAGCCTGGCAGCTTGGCGTATACCGATACTTCTTCATTCGGCTCTAATTCCGCAGGAACAGTTATCTCATACACAGGATTAATAAACCTGATAGGTGTTGTTTTAACTATTTCAGGCATGGGCTTTCCTGGCGTCGTTTCTATTTTTTTGCTCTTTTCTCCGTTATCCATTGAACAGGCGGCAAGCGTCAATAAAGCTACAATTGGTATAAAATATGTTTTTGTTATTTTTTGTTGTATCAGGGAG
>CBIMFG010000223.1:0-6690 GCA_966243125.1 uncultured Niastella sp. | reverse complement strand
GCGGGCCATTTCGCCCATCTTCGCAGAAAGTTTTCGCATACTGGAAGAAGACAGCTTTTACAGTATACTGCCTACTGCTACGCAATACGCGCGCAACGCTATTTTCAGCGGCATGCTGCCTGTTGAAATAGAAAAATCTTTCCCGCAGCAATGGAAAAACGACGATGAAGAAGGCGGAAAGAATTTATTTGAAGAAGAGTTTGTTCGTTCCTTTTTAAAACGTCAGCGGCGCGAAGATCTAAAGTTTTCCTACACAAAGATCCTCAACAACCAGGCGGGCCAGGACCTGGTGAACAATATGCACAACCTCATGGGTAACGACCTGAACATTATCGTTTACAACTTTGTAGATATGCTCAGCCATGCCCGTACCGAAATGGAAGTATTGAAAGAACTGGCCGGTGATGAAACCAGCTACAGAAGCGTTACCAAAAGCTGGTTCGAACATTCGCCTCTGCACCAGGCATTGAAGAAGGTGGCCGATAAAAAGCTCAATCTGATACTGGCTACCGACCACGGCAGTGTACGGGTTAAAACACCTGCCAAAGTAATTGGCGATAAGCAAACCACTACCAACCTGCGGTATAAACATGGCCGCAACCTCAATTATGAACCCAAAGAGGTACTGGCTTTCCGCGATCCTAAAGAAGCGGGCCTGCCAGTGCCCACAGTAAACTCCTCGTACATTTTTGCGCGGGAAGATATGTATCTGTGTTACCCCAATAATTACAATTATTATGTGAACTATTATCGCAACACTTTTCAGCATGGCGGCGTTAGTTTAGAAGAGATGATTGTGCCGGTAATAAAGATGACAAATAAGTAACGAGGCGAAGCGGCAAGTTGGAAACTGATAAAAAATGAAGCTTTTTTAGCCAAAAAAGCGGTAAAAGCGGCTTTTTAGGCCACGAAACGGTCGTTCTCAGCGTTTTGTGTGGAAAAGTTCGGGTTATCTATTTCCAGCACTAAAATTGTGAATATTAATTTTGTCAATTATTCATTAAGTCACCTTACATCCAGACTATGAAATTTACGCAAGCGACATTAGATAAGATAGAAGCGATTCTCGATGAGGCTGAATATGTGCTACGTTACGAACGGGGTAATTTTCAGAGCGGATATTGCATTTTAGAACAAAAGAAGGTAGTTGTTTTAAATAAATTCCTGCAGCTCGAGGGCCGCATCAGCACATTGATTGACCTGGTTCCGCAACTAAACGTGAATCCTGATGAGTTTTCACCCGAAGTACGCAGAACATATAATGACGTGCTGGAAAGGCATGCTTTGATACAGGCGGAGAACGAGAAGGAGGCGGTTAAGGTTGGTGGAGGGGATAAGTTGATCAGTTAACGAGTTAACACGATAACACGTTGACAGGTTGATAGCGTTGATATCGGGAGATAGAAAAATCGGAAACTCACTCACTACTGACAACTGACCACTCACCTTTCGTTCTTCTTCCGTATTTTTACCCCGTGAGCTATCCTTCATTAACCATTACGTTTTTAGGGACCGGTACCAGTGCCGGTGTACCCATGATCGCCTGTGATTGCCCCGTTTGCACATCGCCCGATAAAAAAGACAAACGGCTTCGTTCAAGTATAATGGTACAATCAGAAAAAACAACGCTGGTTGTTGACTCAGGTCCTGATTTTCGTTACCAGATGTTAAGGGCTAATGTAAAGCACCTGGATGCTATCGTTTTTACCCATTCCCATAAAGATCATGTGGCCGGCCTTGATGATGTGCGGGCCTTTAACTTCTTTCAGCAACAACCTATGCAGGTGTTTGCCAGCGATGCCACCCAGGAGGTGATCATTCGCGAATTTCCTTACGCTTTTTATGAACATAAATACCCAGGTTTACCCGAAATAAAATTGAACACGATCGGGATGGAAACCTTTGAAGTAGGTGATATTGCGGTAACGCCCATTTTAGTATGGCATTTAAAAATGCCGGTACTGGGTTTTCGCTTTGGCCGCTTCACTTATATTACCGATGCCAGCCGTATTGAAGACAGCGAATTGGAAAAAATAAAAGGCAGCGATGTGCTGGTGCTGAATGCGCTGCGAAAAGAAAAACACATCTCCCATTTTTCATTGGGCGAAAGCATTGAAGTTGCCAAGAAGTTACAAATACCACAAACCTATCTCACGCACATCAGCCACCAAATGGGCAAACATGCCGAGGTAGAAACAGAGTTACCCAATGGGGTGAACTTTGCTTATGATGGGTTGGTGATTAAGGTGTAAGGTCAAGGGTGAATGGTCAATGGTGAATCCGCGTCGCGGCCTTCATCAACTCTGTCAACCTTATCAACGCTATCAACCTGTTAACGTGTCAACATGTTAACTCGTCAACTCGTCAACTCATCAACCTGCCTCTGCTTCTCCAACAATATCTCCTGATAACGCTCCTCACACTCCTTAAACGACCCCTCCATCCTCAACTGCTCTTTATCATAATTCCTGTACGCCTGATCAATAAGCTTTAATAACTTTTGAACAGCGGGGTCAAACTTTTGTGCGCCTGATAAGGTGTTCTGAATTTGTTTCTCTAATAAATGATGATAGGGCTTTTCCATGGGGTATAGGGGTTATGGGTCTTACATTTCTTTAAAGGTGGTAATGGTTTGAACGGGGCCGTATTCATTCCAACCAACAAACGAACCCTGGTTTAATTGCAATTGATTGCCATAAAAACCAATGGCCACAATAACGCCATCGGCCGGCGCCTGGTTCAGCCCAACAAATGCTTTGGAGAACTGGCACCTGGTACCCGTTAAGCCACCGGTAACAGGAATGGCTTGAGTATTCAGTTTATTAAAACCAGCCAGTAGTTCACTGCCATTTACCCGGGTGCAATCGGCCATCAGGAAAGCAGTATACAGATCGCTTTGTTGCAATTGTTGCATCAGGGAATGACCTGCATCGTAGTTGGTAGCATGCCTGCTGATATTTGTTTCGGCACAATGAATAGCGGTTTTATCAAATTGAAAAGCGGTAACCATTACACTGTTGAGATACAAATCAGGAAGAATGATCTCGCCGGAGGCTTCGGTTAAAATAACATGAGCCTCGGGGTAACTTCTTTCGAGGTAATTAAAAACGGCAGTGTCAGTAATAATGGAAGGCGGGCCAAAAGCCAATACCAGCTGGCATTGCATTCGGTCAAATTCTTCTGTGTGCATATATATTTTCCAGGCCTTATCAGTGTACTGGAGTTGTTGCATTTTCATCCGGGCTATTTTTTAATGGGTACAGGTAAGGTTATTTGTGTAACGCATATTATTCCAAATACTTATATTTAGGGACAAAAAAGTAAGTGTTTTTTGGGGAATTGGGTGAAAGGCAATTATTAGTAGCAGCACGAAATCAATAAAAAATTGACAACGCTCAATCCCAATGTATGGAAAGTAACTGGAAGAACTATTTCACTTTCACAAAGAAAGAACGCACCGGCATTTATGTACTGCTTGCATTGATTGCCATATGTATTACCATTCCGCAATTTTTTAAAACCGCGACATTTAGTGAAGAAGTTCGCGTAGCCGTTATGCAACTACAAAAGGCGCCACCCGGGCAGGTTAGTAAGTATAAGGAAAGAAAACCCAACTACAACGATGTGTACTATGAACCAGAAAGGGAAGAACCGATAAAGGCAACCCTTTTTGCCTTTGATCCTAATACCCTGGATGCAGCAGGCTGGAAAAAGCTGGGTATTAACGAGCGTACCGCACGCACTATACAAAACTATCACGCCAAAGGCGGACATTTCAGAAATGCCGCCGACCTTCAAAAAATGTACAGTTTAAAGAAAGAAGATTTCGACCGGTTAATGCCCTACATCCGCATTGCAACGCGCGCACCATTATATGCAACCGGCAAGCCACCGGTTAAGTATGAAAAAGCCCCGCCAACCATTATTGATATCAACCGGGCCGATACGGCGGCATTTATTTCATTGCCCGGTATTGGCAGCAAACTGGCCAGCCGTATTGTGAACTTCCGGGAAAAGCTGGGTGGATTTTATTCGGTACAGCAGGTGGCAGAAACATTCGGATTGCCCGATTCAACCTTTCAATTAATACAACCCCGGCTGCAATATGGTGCCGCTGTTTTGAAAAAGATCAACATCAATACGGCCGATGCAAATGCCCTGAAGCAGCATCCCTATATTCGCTGGAATATTGCCAATGCCATTGTGCAATACCGCCAACAGCACGGAGAGTTTCGCTCCCTCGAAGAACTTCAACAGATTGTGCTGATAACGCCTGAGTTGTATCAAAAACTGGCGGCTTATGTAACAGTGGAATAGAGGGCAAATGTTAAGTTTAAAAAAAGAGTACTAACATTTGTTAGTTTGTGAAAAAATCCTCCTATATTGCAGTGGCCTTTAACGATTGAATGCGAGTTAATTCAGGTAAATTGACGTATGAATTTTCAAACCTCTGAGCTTACAGATCAGGTTGCACAAACAACCCGCGATTTCGCCCAACAGCATATAAAGCCTTATGTAATGGAGTGGGACGAAACCCAGGAGTTTCCCATGCAGGTATTTAAAGAAATGGGTAAACTGGGTTTAATGGGAGTCCTTGTTCCTGAAAAGTACGGTGGCGCCGGCTTATCTTATTATGAATATGTAGCCATTATACAGGAAGTTGCCAAAGTATGTGGTTCCATTGGGTTAAGCCTGGCTGCACACAACTCGCTTTGCACTGGCCATATGTTAAGTTTTGGGAATGAAGAGCAAAAACAAAAGTACTTGCCCAAACTTGCCACCGGCGAATATTTAGGCGCCTGGGGCTTAACAGAACCCAATACCGGCAGCGATGCAGCCAATATGAAAACAGTAGCCATAAAAGATGGCGATAACTGGGTGCTGAATGGAACCAAGTGCTGGATCACCCATGGAAAAAGCGCCGATGTGGCCGTTGTAATTTGCCGTACTGGTGAACCCAGAACAAAAGACAATGCCACTGCCTTTATAGTAGAAAAAGGAACGCCTGGTTTTAGAGGCGGTAAAAAAGAGAATAAGCTGGGGATGCGTGCCAGCGAAACTGCCGAAATGATCTTTGATAATTGCCGCATTCCCGATAGCAATCGCCTGGGCAGCTTTGGCGATGGATTTAAACAATCGCTGAAAGTGCTGGATGGTGGCCGTATTTCAATTGCGGCTCTGTCGTTGGGTATTGCTAAAGGTGCTTATGAAGCAGCTGTACAATACTCAAAAGAGCGTCACCAGTTCGATCAGGCTATTGCCAACTTTCAGGGCATTTCCTTTAAGCTGGCCGATATGGCAACAGAAATTGCCGCTGCCGAATTGCTGACCCTGCAGGCCTGCGATTTAAAAATGCGTGGTCTGCCAATGAGTAAAGAATCGGCCATGGCAAAATATTTCGCCAGTGAAGTAGCCGTGAAGGTAGCTACCGATGCTGTGCAGATCTTTGGCGGGTATGGTTACACGAAAGATTTCCCCGTTGAAAAATATTATCGCGATAGTAAATTATGTACCATTGGCGAAGGCACTTCTGAAATTCAGAAGATCGTAATAGCCCGTGAAGTATTAAGAGCTTAGTTTGAGAAATACTGCTCAAGGTTGCTTGTCATGACACAGTCCTCCCGTTAATCGGGAGGATTTTTTATTTAGCGATAATCAATTAAATAATACAGAAAACGCTAATGATTGAAATATTATGCGGGACTGCTTTCCTGTATTAATTTTAGAGTATGTGACGCAATACTTGACTATGTAGAATCACGTTAGAGGCAATCTTAGGCATGAACAAAGAGATAAATTATATTCTACAGGGCTTTTTATTAATGCTGTTGTTTGTAAGTATCATTGCATTTGGTAGGTTTTTATTGACAGCACGCGTTGACCCTGGGGTAGCTTTGGTAAACGCTTCTCCACCTCCAACGCGTGTCATTACGCTCAATTCAACAGGTAAAGCTTTGTTTCAGGATAACTGTTCTGCCTGCCATACCCTAAGAGTTGATGGGCCAGCTTCATTATTTTCTATCGAGCAAAGAATACCTGATAAACGGCTTTTATATGATTGGATCCGTAACAGCTCAGCAGTGCTTAAGTCGGGCAATAAGTATTTTAATGGGTTGGTCAGTAAATTTGGCGGGGCGCGGATGATTGACTTACCTCACCTTACCGATAACGATATAACTGCAGTACTGGAGTATATAAGGCAGGCAGATACTATACGAAACAACCCAACTGCCATAGTAGTTAATTAAGGCATAAAATCCTCTTCATCCTTAGGGCCATATTTGTCGAACAGCTTATCAATAGCGCCGCCGAAGATGGGGAATTTTTCTTTTGCAAAATTCTTTACGATCTCGATGGCTTTATAGGCTTGTTGCTCTGTTAACCCTTCAGCCATTAACTTGTTTACCAATTCCTGCATAACAAATATTTCGAGAAAATTACGGAAATAAAAAACGCCAGTGTGTTGACTGACGTTTTTTTATTAAGATCTTATTTTATTCCAAACTATGCAACTTTCAACATGCTCATTTTGCTCTTGTCGAAGTTCTTCTGTGCGTATTCCAGGGTTAAATGGAAAACTGTTTGTTTGCTTGAAGGCAGTTCAAACATAGCGTCGGTTAAAATGCGTTCGCAAATACTGCGCAAGCCACGGGCGCCCAGTTTGTCTTCCATCGCTTTATCAACCATAAA
>CBIMFG010000222.1:0-6692 GCA_966243125.1 uncultured Niastella sp. | reverse complement strand
CGGGAACTCTTTTGATTTTCTGATCAACGTATCGCGGTCTTTTACCCATTGAATAAAATAATCGCGCACACTGGCTTTATTGGCAAAGCTTTCTTTGATGGTGCTTTTTTTCTGTATCAATGCTACGTGGTGGCGTTCTGTCCACTGGCCAAAAATGAAAATGATAAGCAAAAAAGCAACATGAATATTTATACCAATACGAATGGAGAAAAATGCGAGAATAAATCCAAAGCCCATAAACACCGAAAAGGCTAGTAATACAAAGGGAAAAGAGCCCAGCCCTACCGCAAACGCTACATTAAGTGTACAGGCCAGGTAAACGGTAAGCGCTACCAGGCTGATCATAAAAAAGACCACATGAAAACGTATTTCCTCAGGTGGAATACCAAGGTAACCGGCCAGCCTGAATCTTCTGCTGGTTACTGATACCGTTTTCTTTCCTGTTGCTTTTTCTTTTTCCAATGTTTCGCGCCGGGTAACTACCAGTATCATAAAACAGGCCTGTAACACCAGCAGCATCAGGATCACCAACCAGGAATAACGGCGGATGTTAGCCGTAATTAAGGAAGAACCGCCTACTAAAACCACCATGGTTACAAAAAACAGCCTGTTCAGCTTAATGGCTTTGAAACGGCGTTCGAAGAATTTATTCATCCAAAAGTAATAGGGAATGGATGCCAGTAATAACCCATAATACAATTTGGTATCTACTTCAATGTCGTTGCCAAACAGGGGTGTTTGTACAAAGGCCAGCATAATAATGGTGAACAGGGAAAAGCCAATTAAACGAGGCATGTGTTTATAATACCCTTCCTGCAAATAATTGGGCGCCGTATGTGCGCATTCTTTTTTTGCATTGGCCACGGTACGGGCTGCATACCAGCTTACCAGTACCAGATAGCATAACAACGATTGAAATAACAGGAAAAAGCCCCGGTGCTCGGTAGCGAGCACCATGAGATCTTTACCTTGTGCGAGGTTCCAAAAACAAGCTACAATTAATACGAGAAAGAGTATGCCAGGGAAGAAAACCCATAGTGCACGAAAGAGATTGCGCACCAGGGTAGCCAGGCGTTTTAAGAGTCCGGTTATAGCCGCCATAGTAAACAGAATTAGGGATACCCTAAGTTAACTATATCGGCAACATTTTCAATACCCTGATAGTAGTAATGTGTTTATTGATTTGTCACAATAGACGCATATTACTTCTTCTCTGCTTCCAACCCTTCATTCAATGCTTTCCATAACAGATCCTTCAGGTCGGTTAATCCAAGCTGGGTTAGGGAAGAAATAAAGATGTGCGGAACGTTTGTTGGCAACTCCTTTTTAACGGCTGCTTTCAACTCCTCATCAAGCATTTCACTCTTACTTACGGCAATAAGGAATTGCTTGTGCAGCAGCTCGGGGTTGTATTGTTCCAGTTCATTTATGAGGATGTTGAACTCCTTTTTATGGTCATTGCTATCGGCAGGGATCACAAAAAGCAGTACGGAGTTGCGTTCAATGTGACGCAGGAACCGGTGGCCCAATCCGCGGCCTTCGGCTGCGCCTTCAATAATTCCGGGCAGGTCGGCCACACAAAAGCTTCGGCCATCGCGATAGGCTACAATGCCTAAGTTGGGATTTATAGTTGTAAATGCGTAGTCGGCAATTTTGGGTTTGGCGGCAGTGATCACCGATAGCAGGGTTGATTTACCGGCATTCGGGAAGCCTACCAGCCCCACATCGGCCAGTACTTTTAACTCCAGCACTTTCCAGGCTTCTTCGCCCGGTTCGCCGGGTTGGGCATGTTCTGGCGCCTGGTTGGTGGGAGTTGCAAACTGGGCATTACCCAGTCCACCGCGGCCGCCTTTTATCCAAACAATTTCCTGGCCGTGTTCCAGGATCTCAGCTTCCTGCTCTTCGGTTTCTTCATCGCGGGCAACGGTGCCCAGGGGCACCTCAATGATAATGTCTTTACCATCGCGGCCCGTCATGTTGTTTTTATTACCACCCTGGCCGTCTTCGGCCAGTACGTTCTTATAGTATCTGAGGTGCAGTAAGGTCCACAGGTTTTTATTCCCACGCAGGATGATATGTCCACCCCGGCCGCCATCCCCGCCATCAGGGCCAGCCTGAGGGTTGAATTTGGTACGCATGAAATGCTTGCTGCCTGCGCCGCCGTGTCCGCTGCGGCAGAAGATTCGGATTTGATCGACAAAGTTGCTCTTTTCCACTTATTGTTTATTGACGTGCAAAGATAAGGTTTGGGGGGCAGAGTTGAAGAGTTGACCAGTTGACCAGTTGATCAGTTAACCAGTGATAGTAGGAAAGGGAATTTATCCTTCGGGAGGGAGGCTTTTCAGGTATTTGATGTACCCATTTAGGATTCTTTCCAATTCATCTAATTTATGCCTGTAGTATCGAAGTTGTTCAGCACTGATATAAGAACAATCAGAAGCATCAATGAGGTGATTTAATGTTTCACTCAATGAGCCCCGGGCCTGCATACAATATTTTATTTTGTCTTTGTTGGTACGCTTTCCATGGCCTTCTGCAATCTGACTATTTATTGATCTGGAGCTTCTTATTATCTGATCGATAAGCCGATATTTTTCTTCAGGTGGAAAGTTTTTAACAAGCTGAAATATCTCATTTTTTATGTCCCGGCTTTTTTGCCACACTACCAAATCCTCAAAATTTTTATACCCTGTCTCCTGCATACACTTCGTTTACACAAAAGGTATAACAATTATCCTGCACTCATACCTGTTATCCAAAAATTTATCATATGTCAATAACCGCTTTACCTGGTTAACAGGTCAACTGATCAACAGGTCAACCCTTCTTCAACTCATTCCAAGTCCTATACAAAGAATCCTGTTCAGGCCTCTCAGCAGGTAATTCACGCAAAGGCTCACAAGGAACCCAATTCCCTTGCATTTCCCCAGGTAACAGCTGATAAAGACGTGTCCCCGCCGTCTTCCACGCAATCATATCATCAGAAACTTGCTTAATAACCTTCGCCGGATTGCCAACGAGTAGGCTGCGGGCAGGAATTTTTTCATTGGCTTTGATGAAACTTAACGCGCCTACAATGCATTCATCGCCCAGGTATACATTATCCATGATCACGCTGTTCATGCCTACCAAACAGTTGCGGCCAATAGTAGCGCCGTGGATCACTGCACCGTGACCAATGTGTGCACCTTCTTTCAGCACCACGGTAACGCCGGGGAACATATGAATGGTACAATTCTCCTGCACATTGCAGCCATCTTCAATTACAATTCCGCCCCAATCACCACGGATAGCTGCACCCGGACCAACATATACATTCTTACCAATAATAACATTACCGGTAACCGCCGCCTGCGGATGTATAAATGAAGAAGGATGAACTACAGGTATAAAACCTTTGAAGGAATAGATCATTTGCGAATGCTTTTATCAAAGATAGTTTTGTTAACCGGTTAAGAACTCATTAAAAATTCATTTTGCCATGGTTTGAATTTTGCAAGCATTGGTTTGAATATGACAAATGACCCGGCATTTGTTTAAATTAAATTTGTTTTCTAAACACAACTTTTATGAAATACAGGAATCTTGGCAACACGGGTGTTAGCCTATCGGCCATTGGACTGGGCTGTATGGGAATGAGTTTTGCCTACGGGCCTCGCAACGACGAGGAATCGATTGCCACGCTAAACAGGGCCTTGGAGTTGGGTATTAATTTTTGGGACACGGCCGATATGTATGGCGTTGGCCATAATGAAGAGCTGATCTCAAATGTGCTGGTACCAAACAGAAACAAAGTGTTTATTGCTACCAAATTCGGGTTCCGCCAAAAACAGGACGGATCAACTACCCCTGCCGGTGTACCTGCTACCTACGTTGATAATTCACCTGCGTACGTAAAAATGGCGGTTGAAAATAGTTTGCAACGGTTGAAGATCGACACCATCGACCTGTACTATGCACACCGTATTGATCCCAATGTGCCTGTTGAAGAAATGGTGGGCGCTATGGCCAACCTGGTTAAGGAAGGTAAAGTTCGTTTTCTGGGTTTATCTGAAGCTTCTGCCAGCACCATTCGCAAAGCGCACGCGGTGCATCCCATCACGGCTTTGCAAAGTGAATACTCTTTATTAACCCGCGATGTGGTAGAAGGCGACATCCTTAACACCTGCCGCGAACTGGGCATTACGTTTGTGCCTTACAGTCCGCTGGCAAGGGGGTTGATCACTGCTACCGTACAGGATAAGGAAAGTTTACCCAGTGATGATTATCGCAGAACATTAGAACGGTTTGAAGGGGAGCACTGGCAGAATAACCAGCAACTGGTAAGTGAGTTTGCTGAACTAGCGGCTCAAAAAGGTTGTACGCCGGCTCAATTGGCACTGGCCTGGGTATTGGCGCAGGGTGAAGACCTGATACCTATTCCCGGAACGAAGAAAAGAAAATACCTGGAAGAAAATGCTGCAGCGGTTGATCTTACTTTAACCCAGGGTGAATTGCAGACTATTGAGGCGGTTGTTAACAGATATCCCAACGTAGGCAAGCGTTATGGTGAAGGCGCCTTAAAACTGGTAAACCACTAAAATAAATTAAACCGAATGGGACCTACACGTTCCATTCGGTTTCTTTTCTAAATACAGTTCCTTTAAACAAGGCTACCAGTTCTCCACTCGCTTTTTCTACGCGCACATCGTAAATAGCAATTTTATTACTGCGGCTTCTTTCTTCGGCCGTTGCAATTATTACATCGCCCGTTCTCAATGGCTTTAAATGCGAAATGGAGGTTTCTATAGAAACAGCTTGCCGCCCGTGGCTGTTTGAGGCAAATGCCAGTGCACTATCGGCAAACGAATAACTGATGCCGCCATGCGCAATTTCGAACCCATTGCACATTTCGGGACGAACCGTCATTTTTAGTTTACAGAAACCTTCTTTTTCCTCCAGCCTTTCAATACCCAGCCACTGGCTGAAATAATCTTTATTCATCATAGTATCAACAATGGCCGTGGGCTTAGTTTTGCTGTTAGACATACTATTTTTTTGAAATTATTCGCCTTTGAACTCCGGAGTACGTTTTTCAAGGAAAGACTGAACGCCTTCATTAAAATCGTAGGTATTGGCTGCTTTTTGCTGCAACTCATCTTCGAGCAACAGCTGTTGTTCCAGGCTGTTGGTCATGGAAGCGGTGAGTGCTTGTTTGGTATAGGCCAATCCTTTGGTGGGCATTTGAGATAATGTCTGCGCTATTTTTTTGCTTTCGGGCCCAAAGTCTTCGTTGGAAAAAACTTTGTAGATCATGCCCCATTGCTCAGCCTGAGTGGCAGGTATTTTATCACCCAGCATCATAACAGCGTTTGCTTTTTGCCAGCCTATTAATCGGGGTAACATATACGTACCACCGCTATCGGGTATTAAACCAATTTTTGAAAACGCCTGAATAAACGAGGCCGATTCTGCAGCTACCACTATATCGCAGGCCAGCGCAATATTGGCGCCGGCGCCGGCGGCCACCCCATTAACGGCTGCCACTACCGGTTTTGGCAAATTGCGAATGCGGGTAATAATGGGATTGTAATGTTCGCTCAAAATGCGTTGCATACCGGGACCATTTGGGTCAACTACTTCGGCGAGGTCCTGACCGGCACAAAAACCTTTGCCAGCACCGGTTATCAACACACAGCGAATGGCAGGTTGAGAAGCGCATTCATCCAGCTTTTGTTGCAGCAGCAAAGCCATTTCGCGGTTAAAAGAATTTAATTTGTCGGGGCGGTTCAAGGTAATGGTGGCAAGCCCTCCTTCAACAGAAAAAAGAATAGGTAGCATATGATATTAATGACATTTGAAATAGTCGAACGGTTCCTGGCAATCGTTACACTGATGCAACGATTTGCAGGCGGTAGACCCAAACTCACTTATGCGACGGGTATTGTAAGAATTACAATGCGGACATTGCACGGCTTCGTCTTCTGCAAATAAATGGGTATTGCAAACCTGTTGTTTTATATTAGGTGGCGCAATACCATAGGCTTTTAGTTTTTCTTTCCCGGCTTCGGTCATCCAGTCGGTTGTCCAGGCCGGTGATAACACGGTAGTGATCTGCACATTTTTATAGTCATGTTGTAACAGCACCATGCGAATGTTCATGCGAATGACATCCATGGCGGGGCAACCTGAATAGGTAGGTGTGATCACTACTTCAACTGCGTCTTCTTCATTGGCCTTTGTTATTTTTACTTCCCTTATTATTCCCAGGTCAATAACTGATAACACAGGCACTTCCGGGTCGCTTACTTCTTCAAGTATGGACCATATTTTTTGAGCCGATATATTGGAAATTGCCTCCATTGCTCCTCATTTGTTTATTACCATTCAGCACCGGGATAGGCGCGTTGCATGTATTGCAATTCGGCCAAAACAAAACCGAGTTGTTCGCTGTGTACGCCTTCCTTACCGCCTGTTTGCATCCAAACGTCAGTAGGAGCATCAGGCAAGGTAGCTTCAGCAAAAACCTCATTTACTTTTTGTTCCCATTCCGCTTTCAGGGCGGTTATGTCAACGCCAAAACCGGCTTTAACTGCCTCCAGCTCATAACCAGCCGGGGTAAATAATTCACCGGTGTACGCCCATAATTCGTCAAGCGCATTCTCCAGCCGGTTGTGGCTTTCAGTGGTGCCATCACCCAGTCGAATCACCCA
>CBIMFG010000221.1:0-6725 GCA_966243125.1 uncultured Niastella sp. | reverse complement strand
CTCGACAGCGCCGGCCGCTCAAACGGTATGTATTTCGATAGAAAGGGCAACCTGATCTCCTGCGCAGATGAACAAAACCAGCTTTGGTCAATAGACCGGAATAAAAAGATCACCGTGCTGATCAACGACCTCAACGGTCAAAAATTAAATGGTCCCAATGATGTATGGGTATCACCCGGCGGAAATATCTATTTCACTGATCCCTATTATCAACGCAGTTGGTGGACGCGAACCAAACCCGAAATGGAAGCAGAAAAAGTATATGTACTGCTGCGCGGCAGCAAAACCCCACAACCATTAATTGATAGTATGAAACGGCCTAATGGTATTGTGGGCTCGCTCGATGGAAAACAATTATATGTATCTGACATCAATGGTAATAAAACTTACCGCTATACCATTAATAAAGATGGTTCATTAAGCGATGGACAGTTATTTGTAAACCAGGGCTCCGATGGCATGACGCTCGATAACAAGGGGAATTTATACCTCACCGGTAAAGGTGTAACTGTTTATAACAACAAGGGACAACAAATTGCACACATTGATGTTCCTGAAAAATGGACAGCCAATGTTGCGTTTTACGGTAAACAACGAAACAAATTATTTATCACTGCATCAGAAGCTATTTATGAATTAGATATGAAAGTAAAAGGGGTTGAGTAAACGCTAAAACATGACCACGATCATAACGCAAAGCATTCATCAGAATGCTTTTTTTATTTAAATTTAAATTACTAATTAACTCCAAAATTCGCTGCCAGTGTTATTCAATTCGCTTGCCTTTCTGGTGTTTTTGCCCATTGTGTTTGGCTTGTACTGGTTTGTATTTAATAAGCGTTTGATGTGGCAAAATGCATTGGTGCTTGTTGCCAGTTATTTCTTTTATGGCTGGTGGAGTTGGCAATTTATGGCGCTGCTTGCCTTAAGTACTTTTCTCGATTATGTATATGGGTTTTCTGTTGCATCGCCCAACCGAAAAAGAGCGCGACTTTTTTTAGTATTGAGCATTATTAATAATCTGGGCATACTGGCTGTATTCAAGTATTACAATTTTTTTGCGCAGCAATTTCAACAGGGGTTTGAATTGCTGGGCTTACATATGCATCCTACGTTATTGCAGGTGGCGCTGCCGATCGGCATTTCCTTTTACACCTTCCACGGTATGTCGTATGTGTTTGACATTTATAGAGGCAAACAAAAACCGGTTACCAATTTTATTGAGTACGCGGTGTTCGTTTCCTTTTTTCCCTTACTGGTTGCCGGACCTATTGAACGCGCTACGCACCTGCTGCCACAGATCCAGCAAAAACGCACCTTCAATTACAAACAGGCCGTTGAAGGCTGTCGATTGATCTTATGGGGCATGTTCAAAAAAGTAGTGGTGGCCGATAGCCTTGCAGTAATAGCCGATGGCATTTTTAATAATTATACTGAACACAACGGTATCACCTTAGTATTAGGCGCCATTGCTTTTTCCTTTCAGATCTACGGTGATTTCAGCGGGTATTCAGACATAGCTTTGGGTACTGCCAAATTATTCGGGTTTGAACTGTTAAGCAATTTCAGGTTCCCTTATTTTTCAAGAGACATTGCCGAGTTCTGGCGAAGATGGCACATATCGCTGTCATCGTGGTTCAGGGACTACCTGTACATTCCACTGGGTGGTTCAAAAAACGGTAAGCTAAAAGCTGTTAGAAATACCTTTATCATTTTCCTGGTCAGTGGGTTCTGGCATGGCGCCAGCTGGAATTTTATTGCCTGGGGTTTTATTCATGCCTGTGGTTTTTTACCCCTGTTATTATTAAACCGCAACCGGCAGTATGTGAATGAAGTGGTAGCGGCCGACCGGTTATTTCCCCAGGGCAAAGAGTTGTTGCAAATGGGTAGCACTTTTTGCTTTGTAACCTTTGCCTGGATCTTCTTTCGCATTCACGACATTGGGCAGGCGCTCGATTACACCAAAAGCATTTTTACCAATTACCGCAACCAGGCAGAAGCGCTCTCATACCTTTCTATTTTCTATTACATTATTCCGCTGGTGGTAATAGACTGGCAGTTCAGAAGAAATGAAAGAAGGTTGGAGATCAGGAAGCGGAACATATTTATGGCCCTGGGTTCAAGAGTGGTGTTATACACCATCTATACCTTAACGGTTATGTTCCTGCTGAATGCCATTATTCAAAAAGAAAATGTTTCATTTATATATTTCCAGTTCTAATGAAGAAGCTTATTATAAAAATAGTGAAGCTGTCGATTATTCCCGTGCTGGCGCTTTTGCTGATAGGCGTTCGCCAGGAACAGGACAGAATAGTTACGTTAAAAAGACAGCTGTTTGAGCAGAACAAGGGAAGCGTGCAATGTTTGATAACAGGCACCAGCCATACATTGAATGGAATAAACCCCACCTTAATGCCCATAAAGACCCTGAACCTGGCAGAAGATGGCAAACCTATTGAACTGGATATGGAGATAATTGAGAAGAAT
This sequence comes from uncultured Niastella sp., assembly GCA_966243125.1. Taxonomy (GTDB): domain Bacteria; phylum Bacteroidota; class Bacteroidia; order Chitinophagales; family Chitinophagaceae; genus Niastella. The sequence goes on along the minus strand of CBIMFG010000221.1, from coordinate 4,238 downwards.
CTTGACCAGTTGCCGCATTTAAAATATGTGATCTTCCCGGTTGATTATTTTACCTTTTATTTTACCGGACTGCGTGAGGACGCCTCGGCCAAATTGTATCATCACTGGAACCTGAAAAACGGATTTATAAGATCTTATACTTATAAAAGATACCATGCCCTTACCTGTGGCTTTTTGATCAATGAACACAACACCGACGATCAATACGATACCATTATGGGTTACCGGGCCAAATATGCCGATTTGTCAAAAGCAGACCCTGATTACCGGTTACACAAATACCAACGGAAAATGATTGACTGGAATACCTATTGGATAGACACAAGTTATGCCGGAAGGATCTATAAAAGATTTGAAGGTTTTATCACCATGCTGCAACAAAAACAAATTCAAACCATCCTGGTAACCATGCCGGTTTGCCAACCCTTTTATCCTTACTTCGATAGCAACCTGGTTAAAAAGAACAATCAGTTCATCAGCAGCCTGCTTCATAACACCGGAGCAAAATATATAAACCTGCAAAGCAATCCTTCCCTGGCAGCGGACAGCCTCTTCTTTGATATTGACCATTTAAACGACAAAGGCGCCGCTATTGCCACGGCCATTATCAAAGATTCTATTATCAGATCTTCTTCACCCGCATATTCCGGAACGCAATTCGCATCGGCGGGCCCACATGCACCTGTACACCCAGCCAACCCGAAAACTTCCTATTGATGGTATCGTTATCCGTTACATCGCTCATGAGTACGCCATTGATGTAATGTTGCAAATGATTGCCTTTTACCACTATCCGGTATTGGTTCCAGTCGTCGTTTTTAAAAACTGCTTTCAGTTCGGCAGCAGTTCCCAATGTGGCCACTACCTGTTTAGGCACCCATTGGTTGTTTTTGATCTGTGCGGTTAAAGAATCGGGAGAGATCTGTATAGGTGGGATGATCGTTTTTTCGCCCTGAGAAGCCAGCGTGGTGCGCTTACGTTCTTCATAATTGCTACCGGTATAATTGTTAGGCCCGTTCAAATCGGCCTGGTAGCCACGTAAGGCATTGGGTGCGTCGGTCATTTTTTCGCTGCGGTAATTAATGCCGCTGTTGCCTTTGGCAGAAACCTTGTATTCGCACTGCAGTTCAAAATCATCGGGCATAGCTCCCTGGTAAATGATAAAACTATTCCGCTTTAACAAAGTTTCAGGTGTTACCTCGCCAACCAGAGCGCCACTATCAACCCGCCAGTAAGCAGGGTCCCCTACCCAATTGTTCAGGGTCTTTCCATCGAAGATGCTAACAAAACCATCCTTGTCTTTATTGGTAGCTTGTTTGGCGGTATGGCAGCTGGCCAGGGCCACTATTGCGAGAGCGATACGAATTGATTTGAGCATGGATTAAAATTAAGCATTAAACCGGTTTATCAGCTCATGTTTATATGTTAATCCTATGGGAATAGGTGTATTATCAACCATTATTTGGTTGGCCTCAACATAGCGGATGGCTTTTATGGAAACGATGTACGATTTATGGGTTCGAATAAACAGTTCGGCTGGCAGGTTCATTTCAATATTGCGAAGGGTTTCATTAGTAATGATCACTTTGCCCTGTTTTGTAAAAACCTTTACATAATCACCCACCGAGGTAAAATAGCTGATGTCGGCAAAATCGAGTTTATATAGTTTTTTATCGGCCTTTATAACTATGAAGTCTGTCGTTTTTTGCGTTGTTGGTTTTTCCAGTTTATCGCGTACTTTGTTTACAGCTTTTACAAACCGTTCAAACGAGAAAGGTTTTACCAGGTAGTCGATAGCATCCAGGTTGAACCCTTCGATGGCATATTCCGTATAGGCACTGGTGAAAATGATAGCAGGTGGCGTGGCAAGGGTTTTCACCATATTTATACCCGACAACATGGGCATGTTGATGTCGAGGAAGATCAGCTGAATATCGTACTGTTTTAATGCCGCCAACGCTTCCAGGGCATTGTTACAGGTTTTCACCAGTTCAATTACCTGCAGGTTGTTGCTATATGTTTCTATAATTTCCTGCGACAGTGGTTCATCATCAACTATTAATGATCTTATTTTCATTGGCTGCTCGTTTTTGAAGGGAAATCTGTAATACAGCGGTATATTTTTCTTCGGTATCGGTTAGGTTCAATTCATATTTTCCGGGATACAATAAATCCAGGCGCCTTGCTACGTTTTCGAGCCCAAGCCCCCGAAAAGTCTCCTTTTCTACGTCATCAATCACCCCCTTACTGTTCTGCACGATCATCTGTAACTGATCATCGTTTATTTGTATCTCAATGTTTACAAACGACTGATGGATGGTGGCCTTTATACCATGTTTAAACCCGTTCTCAATAAACACCAGTAAGATCAATGGGGCAATGTACCAGCTTTCTGTATTGCCCGTTACTTTACATACAATGGAGGCATTATCCCGGGTACGTAGCCTTTGTAAATCTATATAATTATTTATGTACTCAATTTCCTTTTGCAAGGGCACAACGTTTTCATTGCTTTCATAGATCATATACCGCATAACCTGGGCCAGCTTTAGAATACTGTCAGGAGCCATTGCATCTTTTTTCAGCGCCAGCGAATAAATATTATTTAAACTATTGAATAAAAAATGCGGATTGAGCTGCATTTTCAGGAACAGCAATTCTGTATTGGCCTTTTCTTTTTCCAGCTCCAGCAGTTTAAACCAAGCCCGGGATAATTTTAATAAGGTGGTTACTACCCAATACACCATCCCAAACTGAACCAGCTGCCAAAAGCTAAAATTGGAAATAAAGAAATAGTTCGGCAAAAAGTAGTCAATGGCATAACTAAAAATAAAAATGTTCAATTGCGCTGTTACCGCCAAAAGCGCCAGTACACAGGGTGCATATAATAAATACTTTTTGGGGCCAAGCAACCGGGGAATTAAAAGATATAAGTTGAGATAGACGGCCAGCACAATGGTTATATGAAACACCGCTGTATATACGTAGTCAATGGTTTCAATGTTATTGGTAATGGAAAAGAAATGAATGAGGTAATAATAACTAACGCACCAAAACAGGATATGTTGTATTATCCTGTTTTGAAAAAAGTTAGTGATAACTATTTTTATCTTTTCCAATTATTTCGCGCTTTTAGTAAACAGGGTCGGTTTCTCATACAGTTCCTGCCGGTTGGCATATTTTTTTACAAACGTTTGCAGGTCATCGGTTGATGCGGTAATAACGGTATAGTATTCCAATGACTCATGTTTGATGCGGATGGTATTTTGTTTTACTAATTTGGACAGGAAATCTGAATTAAAGAAATAAAATTCAAAATGATCCCCTACCATTTTTATTTTAGCATAAGAATGTACCGGTACATACTGCTCGGCTACATAATCCGGCTTTCCATTATCCGATATGGGGAACAGGTCTAAAAACAGGTTATCATCCAACTTGCACATATTGACCTGCATTTTTTTTGTTTCCCCTTCTTCGGTATAAGTCAACAAATAGGTGTTTTTATTAATAAACCCCTTTTTGATCTTTTCCTGCTGCTCGCGTTCTGCTTTGGTTTTATAAGGCGCCAGTTCATGTTCAAGCAGGTTTTCAAATTTCCATACATCCTTTGAGTCCGGCGCGCTCCAAACGCCTTCCAGTTTGCTATCGTATACAAGATCATTACTGGTGTATAAGGGATACAAGGAATAAACGCATCCCGGCAGAACAAAGACTGCTACCAGCAGCAGAGATAAGATAATTTTCGTTTTCATTTTACAATTATTGGTTACTGTAAAATAAAAACGAAGGCGCCGGGTGGGAAAATAATTCCGGCAAACAGTGAAAAACGGGGGATGAAATGAAAAAGTGAAGTAAGAAGTAAGAGGCAGGAAGTAGGGAGCCCGCGAATTTCTTACCTCCTGCTTCCAACCTCTTACCTCATAATTTTTTAATCCAGCCCTTGCAAGGTCCCATTAGGGCCTACTGCCATGGCCGGTTTTCGCAAAGAGATGTGGAGGGGTAATTCTTCAAGCGGGTAAACCTCATCAGCAGCTGCACGTGATAAATTCTCTACCTCTACGTAGCTTGTATCCAGTGCAAAAGATCTTTCGCCTAATAAATTATATACAGCGGTTGAAGCCACCTGTAAAAAAAGATCTTCGTTGTTTGGCGTGCACAATGGATGATATACAATAACGCCTTTCTGTTCCGGATCCTGGCTTACAAATGAAAAACTACACTCACTGGGATGAATA
>CBIMFG010000220.1:0-6725 GCA_966243125.1 uncultured Niastella sp. | reverse complement strand
TGACCTCTTCATTATCGCCAAAGATCCATTGGTACGAAACCGCTCCTGTACTCAGATTGGTAAAAATAATCGGTTTGTTTACCGATGGCGGTATAGGTGCAAACGTAAAATTAGCTGTTGGTTTGGAATATACCGTTATATCGAGATATGTTGAATCTTCTTTGTTACAGGTGCTGGTATCAACCACCCGTAGTTTAACCCGGTAGGTACCTATATTCGGATAAAGATGTACCGGGTTTATCTCGTTCGACTGGCTGCCATCGCCAAAATCCCAATAAAATTCTTCACCGGCCAGCGAGGTGTTGTTGAATATGGCGGTATAGGGCGCACAACCATAGTTAGGTGTTTCAAACCGCGCATCCACCAACGGCGATACCCGCAGCTCACGCTGCAGCGAATCGGGCGCATTACAATACGCCGTATCGGTTAAAATTAACCTGGTTTGATAAGTACCAGCCGAGGCATAAGAGTGTTGTATAATCTTATCGGCAGGCGTTATACGGGTACCGTCACCAAAATCCCAGATAAAGCTGCCGGGCTTAAATGGTTTATTGGGCGGAAAGATAGACGTGTTTTCAAACTCGTAGATCAACGATTGACACGGCTGTAGTTTCTTAGCGGTAAACAAAATGTCCGCCGGATCATCGCGAACGTGTATGGTTAAAAAAGCCGTATCGCTGATGTTACAACTTGCCGAGTCAATAGCTATAAGGGCAATGCGAAAAACGCCCACATGGTCAAAGGTGTGGGTGATGTTATAATTGGCAGTTTCTACATTGGTTGATCCATCGCCAAAACTCCAGATGTATTTTTTTGCATCGAGGACGGTATCTTTAAAGTTAACGGTAAAGGGCACACAACCTATGGTGTCGAATACGCCTTTAAAATATGCTTTGGGACCTGAGCCTACACCTGAAAAGTTTAAGGAGATCTTCAGCGCGCCCAGGTTACAACCACCCGTCCCGGAGCCATTCTTAGGCGCCCATACGCCCGGGGTAGTAACATAGGGTTTGGTAATGGGCAAATCGGGCATGCTGCCATAACAGTTGGCGCAAATGGCCTGGTATATGGCGCCTTGTTTATCAAAACGGCTGGTACCTCCATCAACGTGTTCACCCAAACCACCATCCTGTCCAAAAAAGGAACCGTACAGTAACGATTCCGAATTTCTTTTCAGTACTATGAAATAGAAGTCGCGGTTATCCGTGATCGATTTAAGCGCATCGGGCGTAACAGGCATCCCACGGGTTCCGGCCAGGTCATACGGATCGGGTTGGGTACTGGCGGGCACATACCATCCGCCCCAACCTGAAATGTATACATTCTCGCAACGGTCAACCAGAAAGGCCACCGGTGAAATGTTGGGCTTACCGCCCGAACCAAACGTAGTGGAGTACTCTATGTTAGTAAGGTCCTGATTTAGTTTTACAACAAACTGTTTGGTGCCGGCCACGCTGTAAGTAGCGTTTATAACCGGCCAGTTGCCGCGGGTAACCCCCATTACATAAGGGTAGTTGTCCTTGTCGAACTGAATGCCATAGATGATGTCTGATTGATCAGTTCCCAGGTAAACGGTTTTTCGTTGCGTGGTACCGTCGTTTGAAAGTATGGTAACATAGCCGTCTATAAACCCCTGCATACTACCACTTAAAACATTACTGCCTGATGCACCGGATGCGGCGGGAAAATCACCGCTTTCGGTTCCACCCGCTACATAAATATCATTGTTAACAGGGTTTATGGCCAGTACAAAGGCGGCGTCGTTGGCTGAACCGCCCACATACGTACTCCACAAAATATTATTACAGGTAGGATCTATTTTAAGCACCACACCATCCTGGGCGCCTTTTTTCTGCGTTTGAAAGGCATTGCTCGTTGTAGGAAAATCGGTTGACTGTGATTGTCCGGCCACATAAATAAAGCCGGCATCGTCAATGATCACTTCGCTGTGCGAATCGTCGCCATAGTTCCTGAGCAGCGAGTTTATTTTATGACCACCGGTTTCCATCTGGTCTTCAATATTCAGTCCATCATTGCCTTGCCCGCCTATACGCATGGAGCCCATGATGCCGGTGCCCGTAGCGTTCAACTTGGTTACAAACATATCGCAGGCGCCGCCGGTTCCCACTACGTGGTTACCAGGAAAATCGGTAGAGTAGGTTCTGCCCATCACAACCAGGTTACCCTGTGCATCGCAAATTAAGCTGTGCGGAAATTCATCGCTGCTGCCACCCAGGTAAGTAGCGTATTCGCGGCGGCTGCCATTGGCGCTGAATTTAAAAATGCCGATATCTATACCTCTTTTGCCACCGCGCGTCCAGTTGGTTTTATAAGCGCCGGGTGAAGTAGGAAAACCCGGGTTGAAGGAGATGCTGCCCGAGAAAAAAGAACCATCGGGGCCGGGCGTTGCAGTAAAACCCCATTCGTCGGAAGTGGTGCCCGTAAACGAAGAAAAGATGATGGTGGGGTCAATCACCAGCGTGCTGGCTTTTGAATAGTCATTCGTTTTAAAACGTACTGTTTTGCCATTTATCTTATAGGAGCAGGGCATTTCCTGCCGGCCTTTTATTTTATCAAACAGGTACGAGTAAGGGTATAATTACTTTACCTCGCCAATACTTGTTTTAATAACCAGTTCGCTTTTTTTGATGCTCAGTTTATCGGCCCCGTCGTACTGCATCACAATGTTGTTTACATCGCCACCGGGGTTTACAATGATATCATATTTCAGCCGGCCGCTTTCTGAATAATAGCGAACGTCAATATTGGGATAAACATTTTTATATACCACCGCCTGGCAGCTTTTTACATTGGTGCGCCATTTAGTGGGGTCGTTTCCAATTAAATAATTGCTGTAACCAGGTAATACTTTGTCAGGAACAATTTCAGGATTGGCTGAACCGCCAACGAACTGCACCTTGTAGGCATGGGAGCGAACAGTAAGGGGCGCCTCAGCAGTGTTTGTTAGCTGACGCGCATGGCTGTTTTGGGGAAACGCATCGTGGGTATCGTGTAATTGCTCCAGATCGGCCACGTTGTGTTGCACTACTGTAAAGCCATTTTTTTGCAGGAAGAAATTACCCGCCGGCAACATGCCTTTAAAGGTTATTTCTTTTTCCCATTGCCCATTATTCTCTATAAATTCAAAAGTAGAAGGAGATTGCGCAGCCACGCGTATAGCGCCTGTAATGAGCAGGGCTATAACGATCAAACTATTCTTAACCAAAATTCGTGTTTTCAAGGTATAAATAATAGGAAGGTTGGTGCAATGATACGATACGAATGATTAATGTTTAATATTTAAAAGATGGACACATTGACTGTCTTCTGTCCCCGTTGTATTCGTTATAGAACCCGTTTTGCATCAACGCAAATTCAAACGCACCGCGGGAATAATTATACTGGTTCAGGGAAGAAGTGGTAGCATCATAGGTGAACATCAGTTTCAGGCTCTTCCATACAAAACCGACCATAGGAATAACAGCATCGCCATTTCGGTAATACAAACCGCCGATCAGCTGGCTTTCGCCATCGCCCGATAAATTGTATTGAACATTACCGCCAGCCACCAGTTCACTTGTTTTTGTAGTGAAGCTGTAATAGGCCATGGGGTTTACGATCACCTGGTCGTTCAGCTTTATACTGGCATTGCCAAAAGCATTATACCGGGGAGCTATACGGCCGTCTGCGCCGGGTTCATCACTCTTAAAGAATGATTCCCGGGGTTTGTTGAGGTGCCAGGCACTCAACCCGCCATTGATGTACAATTTATCGGTAGGAAAGAAGGCATAGTTAAGGCCTACCTGCATATCGAAATAACTTACATTGGGTGCATCCAGCACCACACTGGTAGGCAGGTTGCTGTCGAAGAACTTGCCATCAAACTGATCGGGAAATTTGAGGGCAGATGTATTGATGCGTTTGTTGGCCCAGCCTACATTCATGCCAAAGGACAATAAGTGTGCTACCCCCAGCATTTGGTGATAGGCTGCTGAACCAAACACCTTGGTGGAGGTTAAGCCACCCGAACCTGCAACATCACGTAAAATAAGACCGCCTAATCCCAGCCAGCCGCTTTCAATACGGTCTCTGAACACCTGTGCGTCGCCCCAAATACTCATGGTTTTGTACGGCACACTCATTATCGAAGACCATTGGTTGCGATAATTAACGCCTAAGCGATAATCGGCATCGGGAATAAAGCCGGTATTGGCCGGATTGGTGGAGAGCGGGGAATTGAACCATTGTGAAAAATGCATGTCTTGCGCCACTGCCTGGTAACAAAAACTCATTACACAGGATAGAGGCAACAACACCGCTTTAAGAAACAGGCTTTTTCTTCCTCGGGTCACACGGGGCCAGTTTGATTGTTTAGTTATAATTTTCTTCATAAACCACCCGTCTAAAATTACAATTTGTTAAATGCCGTTAAAGCTTTTCCGAGGCTTTAACGTATTATTACCAAAGGGTGTTTCATAGGTAATAGTTACTCGTATTTTTCATGTTAGTTGTTTCGTTTTTTACGATGGGCTTGAGTCATAGAACGGAAAAGCTGCAAGCCGCAAGCTATAAGCTTCAAGTAATACACCCCTTCGCGGCAACCAGGCGTCTCGTCAACTTCCTACCTCTTACTTCGTTCCCATTATCAACTCCATCAACCCTATCAACCTACAACTTCTTACCGCTTATACCACACTTCAATCTCTTGTTAACTTGTCAACATGTTAACTCGTCAACTGATCAACCCGTCAACTCCTCAACTACCTTATCAACGTAATATCCCCCGTCTTCCTCAACCTCTTCCCATCCGAAAACTCCACATCCAAGGTATACGCATACACATCCATCGGCTGTAACGCTCCCTTATAGGTCCCATCCCAGCCGGCCTTCCGGTTACTGGTCTCAAACACCAGTTGTCCCCATCGGTTGTAAATGCGCCAGGTCATTTTCGCAATACCAAAACCCTTTACGCTGATGTAGGCATTCTGCCCAAACCGGCCCGGTGTAAATGCATTCGGCACGTCCAGTAACGGATCAATTAACGCTTCAACTGCCTTACAGGTTGTATCACTACATTCAAATTCATTGTAGGTAATAAGACATGCGTTAAAAGTACCTGTTTCATTGTATTGATGCGATACCGTGTCCATTGTATTTTTCTCTGTAGAATCGCCATCGCCAAACAACCACAAATACCGCACCCCACCGCCCGATAAATTCGTGAAGATGGTAGGTTTATTCGTTACCGGCGGTACAGGCGCTACTGAGAAGTCGGCCGTTGGCAACGGATGCACCCCAATAACCAGGAACGTTGAATCAATGATGTTACACGTACTGCTGTCAATGGCAACCAATGAAACCCGATAGCTGCCTATGTTATTGTATACGTGTACCGGATTAATTTCGTTGGAAATTGGCGATCCATCGCCAAAATTCCAGAAGAATTGAGCACCGGCCAGCGAGGTATTATTGAAAATAGCTGTATATGGCGCACATCCTGACGCCGGTGTTTCAAACCGGGCATCAACCAGCGGCGATACACGCAATTCTTTTACCACCGAATCGGGCGAATTACAATAACTGGTGTCTTCCAGTATCAGCTTGGTTTTATACGTACCTGCAGCTGCATACGAATGTTCAATGTTATCGGGCCCTGGTGTTACCCGCGTGCCATCGCCAAAATCCCAGGTAAAGCTGTTGGCGTTAAATGGTTTGTTTGGCGGATAGGTGCTTGTATTAACGAACCTGTAGTTCAACGATTCACAGGGCGGTAATTTGGTTGAAACGAAGTCTATAATGGCTCTGTCGCTGCGTACATGAATGGTTACATAAGCCGTATCCCTGATGTTACAGGTGCTTGAATCAACGGCAATCAAACGCACCCGGTAATCGCCCACCGCATCAAACGTATGGGTGATCTGATAATCGGAAGTTATTTCATCGGGTTTACCATCATTAAACCGCCATTCATAAGTTTTTGCATTGAGAACGGTGTCTTTCAACGTAACGGTAAAAGGTACGCAACCAAGCGTATCAATCACGCCGTTGAAGTAAGATCTTGGTCCCGATGCTACACCGGCAAAGTTGAAGGAGATCTTGGCGGCAGCCAGGTTACAGTTGTTGGTACCCGTACCATTGCTGGGGCCCCATACACCCGGTGTAATAGGATAGGGCGCTGAAATAGCGCCTACCGAACTGCCAAAACAGTTGGCGCAAATGGCCTGGTATATGACGCCCTGCGCATCAAAGCGGCTGGTACCACCATCAACGTGTTCCCCTTCGCCACCGCTTTGGCCAAAAAAGCTGCCATACAACAGGGAGGCAGCATCTTTTTTTATAACTATAAAATAGAAATCGTGGTTATCGGTAACTGATTTCAAGGCATCTGACGTAATGGGCATGCCCGCTGTACCGGAAAGATCATACGGGTCAACCTGGGCGGAGGCCGGTAAATACCAGCCGCCCCAGCCCGATACATATACGTTCTCACAACGATCAACCAGGAACGCCACCGGTGAAATATTCGGCTTGGCGCCATTACCAAATACGGTAGAGTATTCTATGCTGGTAAGATCGGGTTGTAATTTGGTAATGAACTGCCTGGCGCCGGCGTTACTATAAGTAGCATTGATCACGGGCCAATTGCCCCGGGTTACGCCCAGTACATAAGGATAATTGTATTTGTCGAACTGAATGCCATATATAATGTCCGACACCGTAGTGCC
>CBIMFG010000219.1:0-6725 GCA_966243125.1 uncultured Niastella sp. | reverse complement strand
TGTGCTGGCTGGTATGTTAAAAGAGCGGTTGCATACCCGGGACATCAATCAAATGGGTGGCATGTGGACGGCCATGCCACATATGGGCGCCCTGGCAATGGTGTTTGTAATGGCTTCGCTGGGTTTGCCCTTTCTGGGAAATTTTATTGCCGAGTTTCTTATTCTGCTGGGGGCATTTGAAGTAAGCCCGGTGCTGGCAGTTATTGCAAGCTTTGGATTGGTGCTATCTGCATTGTATTCCTTGCGCATTATGCAAAAAGTATTTTTCGGACAGCTACAAACAATTACTGAACCACCAGCCGATTTAAGCGCCCGGGAATGGATCATTATGGCAAGCCTTACAATAGTTATTGTGTTGCTTGGGTTGTATCCACAACCGGTGTTTGATATTGTTAATGGCTATGTTAGTACATTGGCGCGTTTGTAAAATTTAGAGTGAGTCACAAGTTACAGGTTGCAGGTTACATGGTAAAACCCTGAAACCTGTAACTTGAAACCTGGAACCTGGAACTCGGAACTTGAAACTCGGAACTTGAAACTTTAATCTTCATACCATGACATACCTTCAGTTTTTAGCGCTACTGCCTTTCATCATACTTGCCACAGCAGCGATTGTAGTTATTCTGCTGATAGCATTCAAGCAAAGTCATACGGTGATACAGGTAACAGGTTTTGTTATGATGTGCGGTGTGGTGTTTGCCATGTGGTATGTGCGGGATACGTTGCCCCGGGAAGTGCCACCTTTACTGGTAGTGGATGGCCTGGCTGCCTTGTTTACCGGGCTCATCATATTTTCGGTATTGGTGGTAGGATTGCTTTCTTACATCTATTTTGAAGAACGCGAAGAGAACCCTAAAGAATATTACATCTTGTTATTTCTGGCAACGTTAGGTTCTGCGGTGCTCACCATCAGCCGGCATTTTGTTTCTTTTTTTATTGGGTTAGAATTGTTGAGCGTAAGCTTGTATGCGTTGATCGCTTATTTGCGGAACCGCAATAACGCGGTGGAAGCGGGTGTAAAGTATTTGGTGCTGGCGGCTTTGTCGTCGGCCTTTTTGTTGTTTGGCATGGCGCTCATCTATATGGAAACGGGCAGCATGGAGTTTGCTGCTATAGCCCGTGCAATTGAAAAGGCAGGCATGTCGGTATTATTTGTAATGGGTATTGGGTTAATCATTGTGGCTATTGGTTTTAAGCTGGCATTGGTACCGTTTCATTTGTGGGCGGCTGATGTATATCAGGGTGCGCCCGCACCCGTAACGGCATTTATAGCCACGGTATCGAAGATTGGTGTTTTTGCTGTTTTAATACGTTTTGCAGATGCTATTCATTTACAACAAAATGTGTTGGCCGTTACCCTCATTACCATACTGGCTATTGCCTGTATGCTTGTTGGTAATATACTGGCCCTGATGCAACAGAACGTTAAACGGTTGCTGGCTTATTCCTCTATTGCCCATTTTGGTTATTTACTGGTGGCGTTTTTGTCGGGTAATGCCGGTGTTGGCGCTGCGGTGTTTTACCTGTTGGCTTATTCTATTACTTTGCTATCTGCGTTTGGCATCATTACCTTATTATCAACCACCCGCCGCGATGCCGATGACCTCAGCGGTTACCGCGGATTGTTCTGGCGTAGTCCGTTAATGGCAGCCATCTTCACCGTAGCCTTGTTGTCGTTGGCAGGTATTCCATTAACCGCAGGCTTTCCCGCCAAATTCTTTTTACTCACAACAGGCGTGCAGCAGCATCGCTGGTTGCTGGCCATTGTATTGGTTTTAACCAGTGTGATTGGCTTGTTTTATTACCTGCGAATTATTAGTACACTCTTTGCTACACCACCATTAACACCAGTGAAGGAAAGAACCCTGCATCCTTTTTTTTATGTAGCCACTTATGCCTCGCTGGTAGTACTGATGTGTTTATTAGGCTGGCTGGGTGTGTATCCGGGATTTGTAGTGGAAAATGTACGGGCGTTTTTGAGTTTCTAAAAATGAGAAAGCCGCCTAAAAGGCGGCTTCGAAATATATTAAAAGTAGAAGTAGCGTTACTTAGGCAATTCAAATGATAAGTTGATAAAAAACGGTTAAGATTAATAACTTCTCAGAAAAAAAGTCAAGAATTGTTTATATTTAACACATTAATAACCCGTATGCGTAAAACCAAACAAAACAAGCTAACAAAAAGGCCGGTTGCCATTTGGATGTGGCCTTTTCGGCTACTCGAATTAGTTTTTGCAGTAATCTGGGAGGTTATTAAGCATATGGATGGATATATTCCGTAAGGGCAATAAATTAAAGGGCCGCTCCATTTAATGAAGCGGCCAAAGAAAATCAGTTCTACAAATTAATTCCACCTGCTACTTCAATTCGCTGGCCATTTATCCACGCAGCATCGTTTGTACATAAGAATGCAACTACTGGACCGATGTCTTCTGCTTCGCCTACGCGATTTAGCGGTGACAACGAGCTGAGGAACTCCTGCATTTTTGGATTGTTACGAATGGTGGCATTGTTGAAGTCTGTAATAATGGGGCCTGGCGCCACAATATTGGCTGTAATTCCTTTAGCACCCATTTCTTTTGCCATGTATTTAGTTAATACTTCCATAGCACCTTTCATAGATGCATATACGGAATAGCCGGGATTTACAAACCGGGTAGTACCGGTAGAGATATTAATGATGCGACCGCCTTTATTAATGTATGGAACAAACTTCTGCGTTAAAAAGTAAATGCCTTTGAAGTGAACGTTTAAAAATTCGTCAAATAATGCTTCTGTTACATTTTCAAAAGGCACACCGGCGCCAATACCCGCATTGTTGATCAGGAAATCAAATGCGTTGGTGTTCCATTTTGATTGTAAGGTTTCTGCGACCTGTTTTACAAATGAGTCCAGTGATTTCAATTCGCTCATATTGAGTTGCAATGCGGCTGCCTGTTGGCCCATTGCTTCAATGGTCTTTACTACTTCCGATGCAGCTGCTTCATTGTTGTTGTAAGTAAGTAAAACGTCGATCCCTTTTTTGGCCAGGTTAATGGCCATATCTTTTCCCAGGCCGCGGCTGCCGCCGGTTACCAATGCGATTTTTGTTGTTGACATATTTTGCTATTATTTATGACACAAAATTGGCAACTATTGAAAGGGTGGGCGTGGTGACCAGTTTAGGAAAAATGGTGACTGCTTCAGTAAAAATGGTGACTGCTTAAGGTTGAGTCGCCAGTTTCCGGTTTCCGGTTCCCTGGCTTAAAATCGTAGTTCAGAAATAATGGCTGGCCTGCTTTACCGGCGACTGGTAACCGGGAACTATAAACTATCGCGGTATTTTTTGGGGGTAATGCCGGTGTATTTTTTGAAGAATTTTACAAAGTTGGAAGGATCATAAGTAAGCTGGCGGGCAATTTCTCCTATAGACAGGGGGGAAGTGGCTATCATTTCCTTGGCCAGTGATACCAGCCTTTCTTCAAAAAGATCGCAGGCGCTTTTGCCGGTTACCTCTTTGATGGTATTGGTTAAATGAACGGGATGAATATGCAGCATGTTGGCAAAATCCCTGATCTCGAACATAACTTCAACCTCACCGGCTTTTAATTCCAGCATGTGTTTGTCCAGCGCAGTGGTATATTCTTTCACTATTTCTTTCTGCCGAAAAGAAATGGTGCGGGTAGTTGTTGGTTCCATGATTGACTATTTTTTAAATGTCACATAAACGGTATCGCCTTTCTCGGTGGCATTATTTTCGGTTCGTACAATGATCATACTGTCAGACAACGCTATTTCAATTTCATAACCGCTGCCAAGAAAAGATACATCGGTAACTTTTCCGGGAACAGCTGTTTTACTTTTTTTCGCAACCAAAGCAAATGCTTCGGGTCTTATAAATAATCGTTTACCATTGCCGTACGCTTTGGGTAATTCGCCAAATGCCGCCGTTTCTGCCTTTGTAAACGAATTAAATTTGCCGAAAAGTCCTGCCGCGTATTCATTAACCGGTTGCCGGTAAACTTTTTCCGGGGTATTCTGCTGAATGATCTGTCCGCTTTTCATTACTATGATCTCGTCGGCCCAACTGAGCGCATCTACCGGGTCGTGTGACACCATTAAACAGGTAATACCCAGTTTTTCGCCCATGGCACGAATAACGGCACGTAAGGTATTGCGATGCAGGTTATCGAGGTTTGAGAACGGTTCATCCAGTAAGAACAATTTAGGCGCACCTATCAGTAACCGGGCCATTGCGATGCGTTGTTTTTCACCACCGGAAACCTGGTCGGTTTTCCGTTTCAACAAATGGCGAATGTGGCAAACTTCATACAGCGTTTCTGCTTCCTGTTCGGGCAGGGTGTTGGCATATTCAAGTATTTCCTCTACCCGGTAATTATTGCGCAGTTCAAAATGTTGCGACAAATACGCCATTTTGGGATGGCCGGGAATCAACCTTTCATTCGGCCCTTCTACGTGTTTGTTCTCAAACAAAACATCGCCTGCATCGGGTTGAACCAGCCCGCTAATGATCTTTAACAGGGTGCTTTTTCCTGAGCCGGATTCACCCACGATCGCCAGTTTTTGAAATTTCTTTTGACTGAACGTAATATCCTGTAAAACAGTGGAAGTGCCCAATTGTTTGCTGATGCCGGAAACCTTTAATAACGCCATATTGGCCTCAAAAGTAATTCAAAAAGGGGCTATTTGAAAGCTATACTTCAGCAGGTATTCCCATCCGGTGTTTTAACTCTTCAAATCTGGGATCTGCCTTTACCGTTTTATAGGGGGGATATTCAATAAAACAGGCTACAGGGCCCAGTCTTTTATCTATACAAAGATTCAGGTAATAAAATGTTTTATCGAGGTTGCCCAAGGCCAGGTAAATGGCGGCAAAATCACCATCGATCACAGAGTCGGGTTCTTCGAGTTCGCGTTGTTCCAGCTTTTGAATGCATTCCAGGGCTTTGTCTGTCATGCCAACGCGGGCATATGCATGACCCAGACCCATCAAGCCTTTCAATGGGTGACCGGTTAGCCGGTGTACCTCTTCAAAATATCCAAGCGCTGTCTGCCAGTCGCCCTTCATGCCAATGCACCAGGCCTTTAATTCAATGGCGCTGCGCATTTCTGGGTTCATCTCCAGCAGTTTTTCTGCCTGTGCAATACCATCATCAAACCGTTCAGCAAAAATGTACATCATGCCCAGTGAGCGAATAATGGAGGGCGAGAGCGGATCAATTTGTTCTGCGTCCTCCAGCACTTTAACCGCCTGTGCTTTTTGCCCTTTGGCGATGTAATAAAAACCCAGCAGGTCATACGCCGCTACGGCGCTCGGGTTCAGCTCAATGGCTTTTTGTAAAGAATCATACGCATCCTGCCATTTCCATTCATAGTATAAATAAGGCATGGCTTTGGCGATGTGTCCTTCTGCAACGGTGTCATCCAGCTCCAGGGCTTTGTCGGCATACTGATGGCCAATTTCAAAAGCCGTATGCGGGATCATTTGTCCCTGGGTACCCAGCTGGCAATAGGATTGCGCCACCATGGCATGGGCTTCCGCATACGCGGGTTCAATAGCTATAGCCTGTTTAAAACATTCAATGGCTTTGCGGGTATCGCCGGGCGTTAATTTATTCTTGAAATGCAATCCTTTCAGGTAATGCGTGTAGGCGGTAATATTTTTAATGCTAGATTTAATAGCTGGTACCTGTTTGAGCGAAACGGTCAGGTTTTCTTTTAGCTTGTTGGTGATGATGGCGCTGATCTCGTCCTGCACTTCAAAAATGTCATCGAGTTTGCGGTCGTAGGTTTCACTCCAAATGTGAAAGCCATCGGCTGCATTGATCAGCTGGGCGGTGATGCGAACGCGATTGCCAGCCTTGCGTACGCTGCCTTCCAGTATTTTGTCAACGTTCAATTGTATGGCAATGTCGCGAATGTCGTCATTCTTCCCTTTAAATGCGAAGGCCGAAGTGCGCGAGGTAACCTGCAGTCCATCTACCCGGGTAAGGGCATTCAGCAGTTCTTCGGTAATGCCGTCGCTGAAGTATTCATTCTCGGGGTCGGCGCTCATATTTACAAAGGGCAGAACCGCCAGGCGATTGTTGGGCGCGGCTGTTTTGCCCCGCACTTCATTGCGGCCGGGCACCACAATGCCATTGTTGGCAATGGCAAATACCCGGATGGGTTGTTTGATATTTTTTAGTTCGAAATAACCCAACTCGCGGGTTTGAATATGTTGCTGATTGCGAACCTCGTCGTATACTTTTTCGGAGACAAAAACGCCGCCAGGCACGGCCAGCGACTCAATACGGGAGGCCAGGTTTACGCCGTCGCCGTAAATGGCTTCTTCCTCAATGGTTACATCGCCGGTGTGAATACCAATGCGAAGGTCAACCTTCGGTGTTTGTTGCAATAATTGCTGGATCTCGATGGCTGCGTGTACGCTGTCGATGGCGCTGTTGAAAATGCTCAGTGAGCCGTCGCCATAATATTGTAAAATTTTGCCATGGAAGCGGGGAATGGTGGTTTCCAGTACTTCTTTTAAGCGCTGGCGTTTGCTGCGGGCCAGTTGTTCATTTTCCTGCATCAAGGCGGTGTACCCCGTCATATCGGCAAATAATATAGCTGCAAGTTGTCGCATACAACTGCAATTTAAGTAATAAGTGGTTACCGGTTTGCCGGTTTCCGGTTCCCGGTTCAAATAACATAATTCAAAAATAATAGCGAGCCTGTTTTGCTGGC
>CBIMFG010000218.1:0-6730 GCA_966243125.1 uncultured Niastella sp. | reverse complement strand
TTACTTATATGCGCTGTTCTATAATTTACTATCACTAACGGTTATAGGCATAAAAAAACCCACCTTAACCAGGCGGGAAATATTGTTAGTTATAGTATGATATAAATCAGCTTTGCTTGATTTCACAGATACTGGATTGTTATATGTTTTTCTATTTTCGGTTTGCATTGGACGTTGGATATGCAAATGTAGCAAAATACTTTATATCCTACAATTGCGGCATAAATATGTAACTATTTATTCAAATTAGGAAGCATTTGATAAGATAAACTTAACAGTATCTGCGATTATTTTATAATAAGCTAGGATGAAACCTGTATGCCTCGTACATTCACAATACACCTGCCTCGTACATTTACGAATCTCTATAATTCATTCATTTACCAGCGCCAATACATTACATCGTGGATATCTAATTCTTCCCTGTTAAAAACAACATCTGTAAACAGCCTATACCTTTATGCTGTTCTATAATTGTAAGGAAAACATTTCAGCAGTACCAATAAGTGTTTTCAATGATAGCCCGCTATAACCTCTTACCCGCTCACTCGTGTTGTTACGAACAGCACACCGTATTTTCTGTATTTGTAAAATTTAGTAGAACCCAAATGTGGATAACCACTCATTTGGCATAGTATTTTGTCCATATCAGTTCTTCCGTAATTCGTCCATGTTAAATAGTAACCAAATCAATAACCTGATTAATCTGTAGCAAATGAAAAATCCTATTCGGCTCTTCTTCGGCTTCCTCTTTGTAGCCTATGTGATCGTTTATAGTTTAATGGCGCTGTTGGCATAGTTTCTCTTCCGTTACAAAGATTACGTTCGCACCCCGTTCATCGTTTGTCCCTTTACGCGTAGATGCTTACCCGTTGATCATTCCCATTGGTGTTTTAACTGTTGCGTATGGTGACATTTATCTTATTATCTTCGTTATATGTCACCTGTTACCATCAGACCCATTCAGCCTGCCGATAACCCGGCACTGGCCATCATTATCAGAAATGCGTTAACTGAATTTGGCGCCAACAAGCCTGGCACTGTTTATTACGATGCTACCACCGATGCCTTGTACGAGTTATTCAGGCAACCCGGTAGTGTTTATTATGTAGCTGAAATAAACGGCGAGCTTATTGGTGGCGCCGGCATTTTCCTCTCGCCCGGCTTACCTGATGGCACCTGTGAACTGGTGAAAATGTACCTCTCTCCTGCCGCCCGGGGAAAAGGCATTGGTAAAATGCTAATCGATAAAGCCCTTGCATTTGCTGCCACAACTGGCTACCACAATGTATATATCGAGACCATGCCTGAGCTTCGTAAGGCGATGTCGGTTTACGAAAAGTTTGGGTTTAAGTATTTAGATGCGCCGATGGGAAATACGGGGCATTTTGGCTGTGAGATATGGATGTTGAAGGAGTTGATCAGTTGACGAGTTGACAAGTTAACAGGTTAACAAGTTGACATTGGGTTAAAGGGAGGCGTTTGTGGTAAGAAGTGGAAGGTTGATGAAGTTGAAAGGGTTGATAGAGTTGAAAAAGTTGATAACGGGTTGAGGAGTAAATACAGAAGCGAGGCTGGCATTATGGGAACCCACTCACCACTGACTACTCACCACTCACCTGCCTTCACCATCATTAACAAGCCTTCACCTCATAAATCGGACTAAACAAATACAACTTCCCCGTATCTACTTCAATGCATTGAAACCGCTTGCGCAGTTTCTTTCCTTTTTTAAAAATGCGGCCTTCGCCAATGTCGAAGAGCTGGCCTTCGGGTAATTGTTCTACCATAACCATTCCGTTATCGCGGTCAAACTTTTTCAGCACGCGCATCAGGCCTTCATCGGCGCAGCTGCTGGCTGGCAGGTCGTGCATGGATTGTTTAAGCGCCTGTTCTACCACCGGCGGAAAGATCCCCTTGCCTAAAAAGTCTTTTAATAACAGGGCGTAACAATCCTTCCATTCGCGGCCATGCGGCGCTACCTGGTGTTTAAACTGAATAAAGGTTACCAGGTGAGCCAGTTCATGCACCAGCGTGATCAGGAAAGCATATGGGTTCATATTCCCGTTTACGCTGATGCGGTGATTTTTTTCGGTAGTGGCGTGGCGGTAATCGCCCAGGATCGATTTTCGTTCCCGCGTAATGGTTAAGTGTACTTTATATTGATGCAGGTATTCAAGCACCCGTGGTACGGCTGCCGGAGGAATAAATTTGCTGAGGTATTCTAAAGGTGCCTGTTGCTTAGACATTCTTTTTTTGCTTGCTCAATTTCATCAGGATAACCACTTCAAGGGTCGTATACAACACATACAGGAACATACAACCTATAATGCCTGCTTTATTAAAACCCTTGCCTACTATGCTAAGATAAATAATCACCGCTATTAAACAGATCATCATTTTCGAGAACATACCCCCATATACCGTTCGCAACACGGCTTGTGGGTTTTTAGAACCCATTGACCGCGAAAACAAATAAAATGAGACCGCTGCGGCGGCAAATAAAACCAGGTTGCCAACGATCAATACATCCGCATCTACATTCCACCTGGCAAAACGGGACCGGCTGGTAATAAACAAGGCAGTAGTAATAACAAACAATAATAACAGCGGACGAAATGACTTGGAAACCGAATTATTTGACATGTGTAAAAAATGGACGGCAAAGATAAACCGTAAAAACGAGAAAGTCCCCCGATGTATCGGAGGACTTCAATAAGTTTAAGGGGGGCGGCAGGTTATTGATTTCCAGACTAAACCAACCTACGTTCTGGCAATGGCATACCTTTTCCGGTAACAAACAGGTTATCGAATAGGTGCGTTCAACAAGTACATAGGGGCGTAACCGGGATCTTCTTTCTAGTCAACCAGGCTTTCAGCTTTCTTGCCTTTTTTATCGGCAACAACTTCATTTACCTGGCCATTGGTAGCTGTTGTCATGTGACACTGACCATTGAAATTGGCGCTGGGCTCTATTTGCAGTTTGCCTGCATATAAATTCCCGTTCACATGGCTACCGCCTTTTAACTGCAATAACTCTTTTACTTTAATGGTACCGGCTACTTTGCCCATAATGTCGGCCTGTTGTCCGGAAATATCGCCTTCAACAGAACCATTAGAGCCAATAATCACTTTTGCCTGGCATTGAATGTTGCCCTGCAGGGTTCCATCAATACGAATATCGCCGTTGCTGGAGATATCGCCTTTTAATGTAGTGCCCGCTGCAATAAGGGTGGCGGCTCCTGTTCCAGGCGCAGATACTTCGCCGGAGGTTTCGGATTTGGATTTTTGATTGAACATACGGAAATGGTTGGTTTATTCTTCTATATTCTCTGTCTGAGGAATAGACAGCGTAGAAGTATCTAACTTAACGCTGATATTCCCCTGTAAAACACTTTTAACGTTATCAAGGTACTTATCCTTGTTCAACATCGCCTGCTCCAGTGAATCGGTACGTACCTTCAATTCACGCAATTCACGACTGATGTTCACATCACCATATCCAGGTATATACATCCGCAACGGGGTGAACACAATGAGTGCCACGGTTAAACCCGTCAACAACACAAAAATGGTGCTAAGTGTGATATAAACACTCAGTCTGGATAATTTAAACGTCACAACCTCTTCGTAAGTATCGTCGTTCATCACTACCAGTCGGTACCGGTTTTGTAAACGCTTCAGGGTAGATTGGGCATCGAATTTAGCCATAGAGAGAGTTTCAAAACGCTAAAGGTAACAAGTTATTTTAATTCATCGTCATGAGTATAAAAATTAACGTACTAACAAAATATTTTTCTTGAAAATCAGTTTATAAGATTTTAGTTTGTGGTAGAAATCTAAAGGACTTGACGAGGATAATTGCATTAATCATAATTCTAATCTTTTCGCTGCCGAAATTATTCGCCCAGCCAACGCTTTCTTATGACCTGAAGAAGCCTCAAAAGTATGAGAACCGGAAGCTTGCGTCTGAAAAGACTGAAAGCACTAAGTTTCACGCGGTTCGTCGCTTCACCCAAAACGGTACTACCAAGTTCAATTATCACTATAACGCTTACAAAAAACTGGCTGAGGTAATTGCCCGCGGCAAATCGCAGCATAAAGACGATTATACCCGCCTGCTTTCATTTTACAATTATGACCTTGCGGTAACTGCAAAAGACAAAACCGAACTCGATTCAGTTATCTATAAATCCAACGCAGCCATACTGTTGCACGACCTGCGTAACAGCTGGGTCGATAATATGTATATGCTCATGGGCCAGGCCTATTATTATAAAAATGTGCTCGACTCGGCCTATTATACTTTTCAATACCTCAACTACGCATTTTCACCTAAAGAAAAAGACGGGTACGATAAACCCATTGGATCCAATGCCAATGTTGATGAAGGTGGCAGCGTGTTCTCCATTTCAACCAAAGAAAATCCCAGCATACTTAAAAAGGTTTGGGCCCGGCCACCCAGCCGTAACGAATCGTTTATTTGGCAATTACGCACCTACCTGGCAAAAGATGAATTGCCCGAAGCAGCTGGTTTAATTGAAACATTGAAACATGATCCCATGTTTCCAGCCCGGTTAAAAACCGATCTGCGCGAAATGCAGGCTTTGTGGTTCTATAAACAACAATTATGGGACAGCGCGGCAGTTTATCTGGAGCAGGCGCTTGACAATGCAGAAGGCCGCGAAGAAAAGGCCCGTTGGGAATACCTCATTGGTCAAATGTACGACAGGGCCAATAAACCCGCCGATGGCGCCATTTGGTACGAAAAAACGGTTAGCCATACCCTTAACCCCGTGCTGGAAATTTATGCACGCCTTAATACCATTCACGACCATAAAGGCGACGATAAAATATTACAGGAAAATATTAAAGAACTGGAAAGAATGGCGCGGAAAGACCGTTACCTGGTTTACCGCGATATTATATATTATGCTGCGGCCGAAATGGAGCTGGAGCGCAACAATATCCCCGGCGCCAAAGCGCTGTTGTTATTGGCAAGCCGTTACCCAGGTGAAGATCCCGCCATGCGTTCAAAAGTGTTCTTACTGCTGGGCGATCTGTGCTATAAGGAAAAGAACTACCCCGACGCCAAACGTTTTTACGATAGCATTACCACGTTCAATCCAGCCATTGTTGATGTAAAGGCATTGAACAAACTGAAAGGAACGCTCGGCAAGATCGTTGCCTATCAAACCACCATTCACAAAGAGGACAGCCTGCAACAACTGGCCGCCCTACCCGAAGATCAGTTAACAGCTTATTTAAAAAAGCTGGCCAAACAACTGCGCAAAAAGCAGGGTGTAAAAGAAGAAGAGAACGGTGAGATCTCTAACGGACCATTATCGTTCAACGATAATAATGCCCCCACCGAAATGTTCAATACCAACCAGAAGGGCGACTGGTATTTTTATAATGCCTCCCTTAAAGGCAAAGGGTATACGGAGTTTAAAGGCACCTGGGGCAACAGACCGAATGTTGACAACTGGCAACGGCTGGCAGCTATTAAACAAGCTACGCCCACCACTGTGCTCAACGAAGATCCTGCAGCAGCAGGTGGCAATGCAGCGTCAGCAGGTCCTGTTACCTATGAAGACCTA
This sequence comes from uncultured Niastella sp., assembly GCA_966243125.1. Lineage (GTDB taxonomy): Bacteria > Bacteroidota > Bacteroidia > Chitinophagales > Chitinophagaceae > Niastella. The sequence goes on along the minus strand of CBIMFG010000218.1, from coordinate 1,130 downwards.
CTAAAAACAGTGCCGCTTACGCCCACGCAACTGGCTACATCAAACGACTCAGTAGAAAACGCCCAGTTCTTATTGGGTAAAACATATCTTGAAGGACTGGAAGATTACCGGTCAGCTATAGATACCCTGGAAGCTTTCCTTTCCCGTTTTCCTGCCAGCAAAAACCGGCCTGAGGCCTTGTTCATGCTGGCTTATTGCTATTCAAAAATTGGGGAAGAAGCCAAAGCCGCTGCAGTTCAAAATGAGCTGAAGCAAAAGTACCCGGGCTCAAACTTCGAAAAGATCCTTTCAAGCCCTAACGGCGTTACACCCGATAGTACGGCCAAACTGGAAATGACCCGCCGGTACGATAATATTTACAACCTGTTTATCGAGGGCAGGTTTGATGAAGCGCAGGCAGAAAAGAAAATAGCCGATAGCATGTACCATGAAAATTACTGGACACCCCAGTTATTGTACATTCAATCGGTATACTATATTCAACAACGGCAGGATGATTCGGCCAAAAAATCATTACAGAACATCATTCGTGTGTTCCCGGGTACGGGAATGGCTGCCAAAGCAAAAACATTGATAGATGTATTGGGCCGTCGCAAGCAAATTGAAGATTACCTCACCAATTTGCAAATTGAGCGCCCGGCAGAAGACAGTACGGCAGAACCTGTTGCTATTGTAACGCCCAAACCGGTAATGCAGCAGCCACCTGTTGTTGTTACCCAACCGGCGCCCACTCAGCAGCAGCCAGCGGTTACCCCGCCGCCTGCAGTAACGCCGCCGCCAGCGCAGCAACCGGCCAAACCACCTGTAGTTGCCCAGCAACCACCGGCAACGGCGCCTGCTACCCAGCAGCCTAAGCAGGAAGTGGCCAAAACCGAAAAACCAGCGATAACCCCGCCAGCTCAGCAAACGGCTAAGCCTGTTACCCAGCTGCCGCCACCACCGGTTATTGCAAAAAAAGATTCTGTAAAGGCGAAAGTAGAAGCCCCCAAACCATTGGTACTCACGCACAGTGCTGAAATACCGCATTACGTGGCCATTGTGTTGGATAAGGTTGACCCCGTTTACATAAACGAGGCCCGCAACGCCTTTAACCGCTAAGGCTAAGCCTGGCCATACCCTGCTTTGGTATA
>CBIMFG010000217.1:0-6731 GCA_966243125.1 uncultured Niastella sp. | reverse complement strand
ATGCAGGTGCGCGAATCAAAAGGGAATAACTACTGGTTTACCGGTTTAGGTTTTAACACCACGCAAAACCAGATCATTTCACAAACCTGGTTCGATAGTGTGGGAAAACAATACAGTCAGCCGTTGAATGTAAACGGCAACTTTGGTATGTCGGGGAATGTACAGTACAGCAAAACCTGGAAAAAAAGAGATGTGGTGCTGCGTATGAACCTGGGTACTAATGGCTATTATAACCGGAACAATACATTTACCAATCAGGAAAGCGTTACCTCCAATGCGTACAGTATTTCGCAATCATTGGGGTTGAATTTTACTTACAAACAGGTTTTGAGCATTATGCCCACCTTTAACATTCGGTTTAATAAAACACTTTATACCGGGCAGTCGATGCAGGATGCATCTTTCAATACCAAAACCTTTTCGCTAAGCGCCTTCTGGAACGAACCTAAATGGCTAATATTGGAGAATAACCTGCAATACAATTATAACAGCCAGATAGCGCCGGGCTTTAATAAAAGCGTTACCATGTGGAGTGCGGCTGCCAATGTATTGTTGTTTAAAAAGCAGCAGGCTATGTTACGGCTGGCTGTATATGATATTTTAAAACAGAATGCGGGCGTATCCCGTTCCATTACACAAACTTTTATTGAAGACAGGCAAACGCAGGTGTTACAGCAATACTTCCTGCTGAGCTTTGTTTATAATTTAAGAAAGTTCGGTGCAAAGTGAGCAGCGCTTAAAACTTCTCTACCACGCCCAGGCCAAATAAAGCAAAATCATACTTCACCGGATCGGTGGGATCCAGTTTGCGCAGGTGAGTTGTTAGCTCAATCGCCGCCTGCCAGTCGATCTGTTTTCTTGTTACCAGGTTAAAGCGTTTGGCTACGCGGGCCACGTGTACGTCAATTGGGCAAACCAATTGTGCGGGTGAAATGTTTTTCCAAATGCCAAAATCAACACCGCCTTCTGCTGAACGTACCATCCAACGAAGGAACATATTCAGCCGTTTGCAGGTTGAATTTTTTTCAGGCTTTTCAATGTGTTTGCTGGTTCTGTTGGGCACATCTTACAATGAAAAAAAGTAGTGATGAAAACGGGCGAGGCCGTTTTCGGTAGTTGCATCGTTATTTTGTAAACCAAGCGTAAACGCGCTTTCAAGACTGCTATGTTTTGAATAATGAAATTTCAGGAACTCAATAAAATACAACAGATCGGTAGTGTTGAATGTGCGGTGTTTGAATGACAACAGCTTTTTAAGATCGTTGTCGGTATGATGTAGCATGAACTGATGCGGCGCCAGGTCCATCGCCTGCATCAGTTCACGTGATTTTTTTATAATGATGGTGCGGTTGCCCCAGGCAAATACAGCTGCAAAGAAGCCGGCAATTTCTATATCGGCCTGTTTGGTAAATAAATGCGGTATGCAAACAGGATCATCTTTAATAAACGCAGGCTGGTTGTATTCCTCCGTTTTACGATTCAGAAAGTCTTTTAAAGATGGCTGTTTCATTTAAAATATCGAATGTTGCATAATGAATTTTGAATGTTCAGGTTTTTACCGCTCATCATTTTTATCCGATAGCAGCTTTTAGATCCTCAATAAGATCTTCTGCGTCTTCAATACCCACGCTCAATCTTATCAATGAATCGCTCAGGCCATTCTTAATGCGTTCTTCGCGTGGAATGGACGCATGTGTCATGGTAGCCGGATGATTGATCAATGATTCTACGCCACCCAGGCTTTCGGCCAGTGCAAATACTTTGGTGCTGGATAATAATTTTGTGGCAGTATCTACGCTGTCATCTTTTAAGGTAAAACTGATCATACCGCCAAAGCCACGCATTTGTTTTTTGGCAATGGCATAACTGGGATGATCGGTAAAACCACACCAGTAAACATGGCCCACCTTATGATGATTGCGTAAGAAGTGCGCAACCTTTTCACCATTTTCACAATGGCGTTGCATGCGTACATGCAGGGTTTTAATACCGCGTAATACCAAAAAGCAATCCATAGGGCCTGGTACGGCGCCACAACTCTTTTGAATAAAGTATAACTGATCGCGCAATGCGGGATCATTCATAACCAGCGCACCCTGAATAACATCGCTATGTCCGCCCAGGTATTTGGTAGCGGAGTGCATCACAATGTCGGCACCCAGGTCTAATGGGTTTTGCAAATATGGCGAGGCAAATGTATTGTCTACACACAACAGTACATTGTTGGCTTTGGCAATAGTGGCTACTGCTGCTATGTCAACAATATTGATCAAAGGGTTGGTAGGCGTTTCTGTCCAGATAAGCTTTGTATTCTTATTAATATACCCTTTAATGTTCTCCGCCTGCTGCATGTTCACATAATGGAACTTAATGCCAAACTTTTCAAATATTTTGGTGAACAGGCGATACGTGCCGCCATACATGTCGTTGGCTGCAATAACTTCGTCGCCGGGTTGTAGCAATTTTATAACGGCATCGGTAGCGGCAACCCCGCTGCTGAACGCCAGCCCAAATTTTCCGTTTTCAATTACTGCCAGAGCTTCTTCCAGTGCAAACCGGGTAGGGTTTTGCGAGCGGGCGTATTCAAACCCTTTATTTTTTCCTGGAGCTTCCTGTACATAGGTACTGGTTTGATAAATAGGGGTCATAATTGCCCCGGTTGATGGATCAGGTTCTGTGCCGGCATGTATGTATTTTGTTCCTTCTTTCATAATAACTATTTCTAAATAAATGATTTAATGTACGGCCATTGATAAGGATACAAAGATGCATAATTAATACCAGCTACGTTGCAAACAAAGATATTATGGTGGTGTGCAATCCGGATTTCCAGTTTAACAGAAGCTTAACCTGTTGGTTGAAATTAAGTGAAACATCCTGCAAACTGTTAGCCAGCCTATGTTTCACGCGGTAAGGGATTATACTTACTATTGCAAAATGTGCGAAAAGGTTCGTATTTCTTGTCATGACCCCTCCGCCGGTACTAATTGTCTTGACTTCAGCTTTCGTTCGCTATACTTTTGGTGCATCATTCAAGCACTTTAAAAGTATATAAGCCATGAAAAAAGTGATAGCCATTCTCACCGCCGCTTTAATAGCGAGTAGCACTTATGCATTTAGTCCATTTGATCCGAACGAGAAAGTTCTGAAAGCATTTAATGAAACCTTTAGCACTGCCACAGAAGTACGCTGGGAAGAATTTCCAAAATACTTTGCTGTTAGCTTTGTAAGTGGTGGCATTAGAGCTAAGGTTAATTACGACAAGGAAGGGATTATGATTAGTTCTCTTCGTTACTACAACCCACAACTACTGCCCTTGTACATTTTGAATAAGGTAAGCACCGAAAATTCAAAAAAGACATTGTTTGGTGTAACTGAAGTTACGGTTGGTGGCACCATTGCTTATTATATTAAGCTGCAAGATAAAACCAACTGGTATACGTTAAAAGTTGATGTAGATGGCAACAGCCAGGTAGTAGAAAAATACAAAAAAGTATAAAGTAGGTGTTTTTATAAATTTTAGCGCAGTAACTGGCCGGCTACTAAATAGCGCCAGTCGTAATTATCAGCCGCATGAGCTTCGAGCGGCTGAATTTTTTTTTGTAAGGCCTGTGCTTTCAGGATCCCCTGTTTTACCAGTATTCGTTTTGATTCGTGTACGTATTCCTGTAACCGCGCGTCATGCATCCATTGTTGCTGAGGCGGTTCAAACCCAATCTTATCAGTTCGCCAGGCCAATCCCGCCGGTAATTTCTCCTCCATGCTTTTACGCAGCAACCATTTGGTATAACCATCCCGCATTTTAAAACGGGCTGGTATGGCAAACAACAGTTGCACCAGTTCATGAGATAAAAAGGGCAGCCGTACTTCAATGCCATGGGCCATTGAATTTCTATCGGCATACCGTAACAACTCTTCCAATCCGTTTATAAAAGTATTGTAATAAAGAATGTTGTTCAGCTCGTCAAAATGAGCGATGTCGTAATACGATTCACCATATTCATTTACAAATGAAGTATCCAGATCGTGTGAACGAAGCTGTTGGCGCGCGCGTTGACGGCGCAGGTACCAACCGGCGTAAGTGGGCATGGCTGCTGCCAGTTTATTTTTTAAGCCCCAAGGTTCTTTAATGCCCAATGAACGTGCCTGGTTTAACTCGTGCTGCAGCGTGTTTTTATTATCCCTGAACAATTGCTGCCAGTACCAGTGATAGTATTTATGATAGCCGGCCAGTATTTCATCGGCGCCCTGCCCATCGAGCAAAACGGTAACGCCGTGTTCACGCGCCAGTTCATACACATAGTATTGCGCTATAATGCTGGCCGATTGAAAGGGTTCTTCCTGGTGGTAACATATTTTTTCAAAATCATGAATAACGCGGTCGGTATTGGGTTGAACCGTATGATTTTGTGTGTTAAAGTGAGCTGCTACTTTGTTGATCCAGCCCGATTCATCGTGTTTAAACCCGGGAAAAATAGCAGAGAATGTATTGTATCGTTTCGGCGCCATTTTTTGAATGGTAGCCAGCACACAGGAACTGTCGAGTCCGCCGCTTAATGAAGTACCAATGGGCACATCGCTTCGCAACCTTCTTTGTACCGATTGGGTGAACAGGTTATTGAATTGAATAATAGCCTGTTCATCGGTTATTGCCTCATCAGTATAATCAACGTCTATATTCCAATATAACGAGCGGGTTAATTGCCGTTTGGGCAAGTTATATTCAATAAATGAACGGGCTGGTAATTTATTAATGCCGGTATAAAATGTTTCTTCTGCTGTGGCCGGGTTTTGCGTATACCCCAGAGTGAAATAATTGAAAAACATTTTTTCATTGATCTGTTTTTCAATGCTCACCGCCCAAAGGGCCTTCATTTCGCTGGCAAATACAAACTGTTCCTCATCAAAATAATAATAAAAGGGCTTTTCGCCAAAGCGATCCCTTGCGGCAAACAGTGTTTGTTCCTGTTGGTCCCAAATAGCAAAGGCGAACATGCCATCAAAGTATTGCAGGCAGTTTGACCGGTAACAATCATACGCGGCCATAATTACTTCGGTGTCGCTTTGGCTGTGAAACTGATACCCTTTTTGAAGCAGGGTTTCTCTTAGTTCCAGGTAATTGTAGATCTCACCATTGTGAATAATGGTATACCGTTCCAAATAATGCATGGGCTGTGCGCCAGTGGGGCTCAGGTCAATGATAGACAGGCGACGATGACCAAAGCCGGTGGTATGGGTATCATTGATCCAGTGTGCTTCGCCATTGGGGCCACGGTGAGCCAGGGCCTCCGTCATTTTCACCAGGCGTTGTACAGATAGCAGACCGGATTGATTGGTTATAATACCAGCGATACCACACATGGCAACAAGATAGTAATTACCACGTAATCGGCAAGCTTGCTTTTATACTATCCCATTCCATGTTTAACTGCATTCCCTTGCTGGCCTTTTCAAACTCCATGGTAAACAGCTCGTAAGGGAAACGGGTTTTTGAAACAGGGATCGTGAATTTATATTCGTCTTTTGTAGAATCGATCTTAAGGCCCCAGGTGTACAGGTCGGTGTTCAGCACCAGCGTCCAGTTATTTTCCTGCGGAACGCAGTAAATAATGTAGCGGCCTTTTGCCACCTTTTTATCGGTAATGTTTACATCCCTGAAGAATTCAATTTCAGTGGCCTCATTAGCGCCCAGGCGCCAAACCTGGCCATATTTGATGAGGTCGCCAAAGATGGTGCGGTTTAATTTTTGTGGCCTGCTGTAAATAACCCGTGCAACCAGTGGCTCGGTTACAGAGCCGGTCATTTTTAATTTGGGATAATCAACCGGATAATAGCTCATATCCATAGGCGATTTATCCAAACCGGGTTGCAGGTCTTTTTCAACCGGTTGATTTACCGGTCCATTAGGATTGATGGTTACAGTATTATTGCCTGAAGTAGTAGGTCCGTCGCAACCAATTGCAAACGCAACGATCAAAAGTAAACAGCAAAGTTTTATAAGGTGCCTGGTTTGGTACATAGTTTATTTTATAAAAGTGATCGGCAAGGTGGCTTTTACATTGTCCCAGGCCATGATCATATTGGCGCCGGAATCGGTTTTATCGAATAGCAGGGTAAAGGCCTCAATTGCGTCTTGTTGTTTTTCGAGCTTTAGTTCGGTGCGCAAAACGTCTTTTTTGTCGTCGTATTGAAATGCGCCCCAAATATCGGTTTCTCTGTTAAAGATCAGCGTCCATTTATCCTGAAAGGGAATGGCGTACATGCTGTACCGGCCTTTTTTCAGCCGGGCATTATCAATTTTTACATCTTTATACAGTTCAATCTCAGTGGCTTCATTAGCTCCAAGGCGCCAAACCTTCCCAAACTCAACCAGGTCGCCGAATACATTTCGGCCATTTTTTTGCGGCCTGCTGTACAGTACCCGGGCTACCAGGGGTTCGGTGGCTTTATTCTGGATCTTTAAAATGGGAAAATTGGCCGGATAATAGCTCATGTCCATTGGCGATTTATCCAGGGCCGGGGCTTTAAACTGGGCATTAACGGTTGCGCACAATATGGTCAATCCAAAAATTAAAACCACCAACTGCTTCATTATCGTAGTATTTAGATGTTAAGACGATTTTATTCAGGCGATGCGTTGTATGTGACTAACATTCTCCAATACGGGTATAGCATCCCCTGCGTTTGTAATTAATCGGCAAAAATAAAAGTTAGACAGATTCCCTGCTAAC
>CBIMFG010000216.1:0-6738 GCA_966243125.1 uncultured Niastella sp. | reverse complement strand
GGACGATCAGCAAACGTATATGAATGGGGTGATCAAATTTATCAGGGATGTGGATGGTGGGAAGTAGCCACGAAACCTTCTCCATGAATCAATCCAGCTTACCCTCCAATGCCAGAAAGAAAGCATACTGCCAGGCTTTGTCTTTCAGGTATTCAAAACGGCCCGATGCACCGCCATGGCCTACATCCATATTACACTTGAAAAGGATCTTGTTGTTACCGGTGTGCAGCTCACGCATTTTGGCCACCCATTTGGCCGGTTCAAAATACTGTACCTGCGAATCGTGCAGTCCTGTTGTTATAAGCATATTGGGATATGCCTTCTTTTCAACATTATCGTAAGGAGAATAAGATTTCATGTAAAAATATTCGGCGCTGTCTGCGGGGTTGCCCCATTCCTTATATTCACCGGTGGTGAGTGGAATGCTGGGGTCACTCATGGTAGTGATCACATCTACAAAAGGCACATCGGCCACTACACCATGCCACAGGTCGGGACGAAAATTAACAATGCCACCCATCAGCAAACCGCCGGCGCTGCCACCGTTGGCATACAAATGTGCCGGAGACGTGTAATTTTCTTTAATCAGGTATTCGCCGCAATCAATAAAATCGAAGAATGTATTCTTTTTGTTGAACAGATGGCCCTGGTCGTACCACGAACGGCCCATTTCCTGTCCGCCCCGCACATGCGCAATGGCATAAACAAAACCGCGGTCGAGCAAGCTGATGATGTTGCTGTTAAAGCTGGGGGAAATGCTGTAGCCATATGAGCCATAGGCGTACAGCAATAAAGGATTGCTGCCATCCTTTGTCAAACCTTTTTTATACACCAGGGAGATGGGTACTTTGGCGCCATCGCGGGCGGTGGCCCATAGGCGTTCGGCTGCATAATCTTCCTGTTTAAAGCCACCCAGCACTTCCGTTTGTTTCTTCAACTCCCGCTGTTGCGTATCCATGTTGAAATCATAGATAGAGCGGGGCGTGGTCATAGACGTATAGGAGAGCCGCAGGATGTTTGTATTGTAGTCGGGGTTTACATGCTGGAACGCGGCATACACCGTTTCGGGAAAGGTAATATAATAATCCTTGTGATCGGTTTGGTTGATCACCCGCAGCTGGTTTAACGCGTCTTTTACTTCACCCAGCACCAGGTGGTTTTTGAATACCACCATGTTGGAGATGTATACCTCTTTCCGGTGTGCGATCACTTCTTTCCAATGCTCTTTTGACGTTTTTGTCTCTGGTGTTTCCATCAGGCGAAAGTTGGGAGCGTCCCAATCGGTCAATACATAAAACTTATCATTGAAATGTTCTATGCTGTATTGAAAGTTTTCTTTCCGGGGTTCAAAAATGGTAAACGTACCGGTAGGGTGGGCCGCATCCAACAACCGGTATTCGGTTGATACCTGGTTCATGTTGGAATAAATGCTCACATATTTCTTCGATTTGGTGCGGTACACGCCAATGTAATAGCGATTGTCTTTTTCTTCAAATACCATCACGTCTTTGCTCAGGTCAGTACCCAGTTCATGCCGCCAGATCTGAAAGCCCAGTAAGGTGGTTAAGTCTTTCTTAACGTAGAAAATGGTTTTGTTATCGGCCGCCCAGCAGATCTCTTCCTCTATATTGGGAATGATCTCCGGATAGATGGCGCCGGTTTTCAGGTTTTTTATCTGCAGTCCATACAGCCTTCTGCTTACAGCGTCTACTGTAAAGGCCAGCAACTCGTTGTTATCACTTACCGCAGTGCCGCCGATGGAATAGTATTTAAAACCTTCTGCCAGTTTATTCTGATCAAGCATGATTTCCTCAGGTGCATCCAGGCTTTCTTTTTTACGGCAGTAGAGGGGGTATTGTTTGCCCTCTTCAAAACGCGAATAATACCAATAGCCGTTGTCTTTATAAGGCACCGATTCATCTTTTTCTTTGATGCGGCCCTTCATTTCATTGTACAATTTGTCGCGCAGGTCTTTGGTGCCGCTCATCATGGTGTCGAGGTAAGCATTTTCTGCCTTCAGGTAATCGAGCACTTTGGGATTTTCGCGCTGGTTCAGCCAGTAATATTCGTCCATGCGTTTATCGCCATGGGCAACAAATTCTTTTGGTTCCTTTTCCGCCACAGGAGGTGTTACATCTGCCGGCCATTTATATGTATTCATAGTAGATGATTGTTTACAGGCTGCCAGTGAAGCAACCAGCAGCAATATAATGATATTTCTCATTTGAAATATTTCATTGAATATACTGCTTCTGGTTGCAACGGTTGCAGCCGTTTATAAAACAATCGTCTATTGTCTTATAAACGGCTGCTTTGTCAATAGAATACCGGATGCCGTTCAGTACTACACGGCCAAGACTATCAGTAAATGTAGTGGTATAATGAAAGTGAAACGGAATTGCTTCTTTCCCATTTTTATCAATAAAGGAGGGGCATGACGATTATCATGGCTTAACTTGCAAAGGGCGTTTTTTGAAGTTGGTTTGGTTTCAGGTATACAAACGTGCGTTGTGCATCGATGATGATGTTGAACCGTTTCAACAGGTCAACGCCGATGATGCTCATTTTTTGCCTGCCAATCGCTCCTTCAAAGAATCCTGCGGGCACGTTGGTTAAAGTGGTTTTGCCAAATAGAAAACCAGGTAAAATGGCTTTTTGCACTTTGAGCACATGGCCATAAGCGTCTTTCAGTTCTTTGATATCGGTCACTTTTAACTGATCCCCCAATTTATTGCTGGCCACAAACTGATCATCGAGCAGGAGGCAGCCTGAATGGCCGGAATGTATAAGAAAGCTGTTCGTAATGGTTTTACTGCCGGTATAACAGGCGGCTTCCACAAACAACATATCGTTTTTAAATACAGCGTTTAGTTTGGTGTAATGTTTTGCTTTAGCGGGTAAACTGCTATGCAGTACAATTATATTTTTGTCGAAGTCGATCTCGATGGCTTTGTCTTTGAATAATCCGGGGCCAAACTTGCCATCGGTACCGTAACCGGTGTACCTGTCTTCCCAAATGGGTACCTGTTCCCAGGTGAGGTTGCCAATTTGCAAAGTATTGTTTTCGCTATAGCGGGAAGTGTTGCCACCACCGCCCCAGCTTTTCACGGTGTCGGCCCCGCTGAAATGCAAACTGGTTAGCTTTTTTATGCTTTCTTCAATCAGGGTTACCGAACTGGCTGCTGTATGGAACATTAAATGCACCGTATCTTTCCCATTCAGTACAGCCTGTATGCTCAGGTTGTTGTGATCAGTAAGCTGAAAAGGAATGATGGTTGGCTTTTCCTGTGCATGCACAGTTTGGAAAAAAGAGATCAGCAGCAGGCAGGTATAAAGGCAGGTATTTCGCATGTACAAGATGGCTTTCTCAAATATAAACAACTGTTTTGGCCAATTAAAGTAATTTGAGCCTTATTAGTATTAAATGTAATGACAACCACTGTTAAAAATATCATGATCATCAATGGCTCGCTTCGGGGAAATGCGGGTAATTCGGGCGCTTTAGCCAAACAGGCAGCTCAGTCACTGCCAAATGCAACCGTACTAACGCTTACTGATCCATTGCCAACGATCAAAGAAGTGTATGAGTTGTTGGCTGGTTGTGATGGCTTTCTGGTGATAACCGGGGTGTACTGGAATAACTGGAGCTCGCCTTTGCAACGTTTTATTGAAGTAATGACCGCTTTTGAAAATACCCCGGCCTTCTTTGGTAAACCGGTTGCCTGTGCCGTGACTATGGATTCAGTAGGTGGTATTGAAGTAGCTGCAAGGTTACAGGCTGTATTTGGTGGACTTGGTTGCTGGAACCCGCCTTGTTCAACCGTTGTTTTATCGCGAACCGGGCAGGAGGCTATTGATGCATCCACTGGTGAGGATGACGATCCTAATAATGATGTATGGCGAATGGACGACCTGCAAATTGTATTACAAAACCTGGTTACGGCTGCTGGTATGCCTCGTAATAACTGGGTGGCCTGGCCGCATAGGGAATTGACCATTCCTGATGGTCCGTGGCCGGGTGAAGGACCGCTGGATATGGGAACGCCTAAATTTCTATTGTAATAATGAAGAAGGGCACCCGCCCATTGGCGGTATGCCCTTTTTTAAGACCAGGTCGGTCTTGTAAACCTGGACACTAAACTATTTTTTACCGATCGAAAATACGCGCGACAAATTAAATCCAAACCGCACTTCGCCTTTGCCCCAGTTGCCGGTTGTATTGGTGATGAATGCTTTCTCGTTCATGCCGGTTGCATTGGAAAAATGAAGCTGAAAAACGTGTCCGCCGGTTTCAATATCAAAGCCAACAGACAACGGATCTTTGTAGATGTCTTTATCAAGCCCTTTTGCGATGTAATGATAATCGGCCACAAACGCAATGCGTTTGGAGAGTTTAAACCGGGCGCCTACACCAATTGCATATACATCGTTTTCATCAGTAGCAAGGGGCACCAAATTTCGATGTATAAATATGGGGGATACCTGCAAACTAAACCGCTCACTGAGTTTTCTTCCAATGATCACTTCATTATAAAATGCCATGCGGTGGTTGAAGTTATATTTATGCGTGGTATCGCTCCAGGGTGTGGTGCCTACAGTTAGGCCGGTTACCAGCACTATGGAGACGGGGAATGAACCGGGCCCTGTAGACTGCCAAACGGGTCTGAACTTTAAAAAGCCATCCAGTTCCTTGCCGGCAGTACTGCGGCCAACCCCAACAGTTAAGTTGTTGGTGAGGCCATAATCAAAGCCCAGCCGCATATTGGCCTCGTCCAGCCCAAAGAGATTGTCAGCGCCTGAATTCAGTTCGCCAAAACGATGCAGAATGCGCACATCGAGCACGCCTTTTCCTATAAACTCCATGGAATGGCCGTTAATGACCCGGCTCGATTTAAATGCATTGCGAACGTATTCTTTCTTTTTCTCTTCTTTGGTATCAATCTCAGAAAGCAGCTCCTGCGCCTGTAACCCACCTGATATAACTACGAACAAAAGAACTACTAATAATTTTCTCATGAAGCCGGTTTTTATTTAGCCAGTGGATTATAGTTACAGTTTATTTTAATGGTCACTGATTTTGAGATCTTATCTTTCACCAGTGAAGGGATGGCAATATTATAATCAGCCAGTAAAACTGTGAAGCCGGCGTTAGAGGCAATAGCATCGCCATTTACTTTCATGGTGCCGGTTGTTTCAACGTCTTTTTTTACGCCATGCATATCCAGCTGCCCTTTAACAGTTACCGGATAATTGCCATTTTGCTGAAAATTTACTTTGTCGATATTAATGATCTTTCCTTTGAAGATGGCCTTTGGATATTTGTCGCTCTCCATATAGTTTTCATTAAAATGCTCCTGCATTAAAGCTTTTTTAAATTCAAATCCTTTAATGAGTACCGCGAATTCCATTTGGCCCGTAGCAGCATCAAATACACTTACAGCTGCGCCATTGTTGGCGTCGATGTCTTCAACCGATGTGCCTGCATTAAAGGTGATTTGTCCTGATTTGGTGAAGTATTTTTTTTGTGAAAAAGCCAAAGCGGTAACAAGCAGGCATACAGCCAGCATAAGAGAATGTTTCATGTGATATGGTTTTAAAACTTATTTTAATTATTAGGCATACCGGCATCGAACCAGCATTGTAGTACAGCTATATCATTAGTGGAAAGTGGCGCCGATGGCGGCATTGTTTTTTCTACCAGCGCCCGTTGTTTAATGCGTTCTGCTTTTGCTTTTGCCTGGTCATAAGTTTCCAGTACAGTACCGCCTCTGGCAGCAGCGGCGCTGTGACAACGGGAAGTACTGCATTTGGTGCTCAGTATGGATTGCACTTTGGCATAAGTAGCATTCAGGGTGTCGCATACATTTTTTTGGGGCGGGTTCAATAACTCTTCTTTGTCGTAGGTACAACTTGCGCTGAATAGGATTAGAAAAAAGGCGCTTATAACAAGCGGCATACGGATATTGGTTTTCACTGTCGTTTCTTTTGGGTGATTAATTAATATCTGATCAAGGCAATTTTAGAACTCAATTTTTGTGCTTGAATACCCTTTGATTTGGTAGAAAATACCCATTGGTAAAAATTAGTAACCGAGTGGTCATTTATTACACCCCGTTGCTCCTGTGCGGTACACCGGTTATTTAAGGCATGCTAAAACCGCCCAGGAGCCAGTTGTAAAAAGGATCTGTTCGGCCAAAACTGGTAATGGTATTATAATTAGTATCGGGCCGCAAAATCACTTGCAGCCTCGATTTGCTGGCGGGTATCATTTTTACGATCGCAGAAATATGAATGATGAACTGGCGGTTGATGCGGAAAAAAAGAGTGGGGTTCAACAATTGTTCCAACCGTTCAAGCGTAAATCCTGTGCGGTATTTGTTCCCGGCAAAAGTAATGAGATACACTATTTTTTGTTCTGAAAAGAAATAAGCGACTTCCTCAGCCTTAACCAGTTTCACCTGTTTGCCCACGGTAACCAGAAACCGGTCCTGAAACTTTTCGTCAACAGCCGTGGCTGCTTCCCGAGGCAATAAGTACCGGTACCGGGAAACCGCTTTAGCTACTTCTTTTTTATCTAATGGTTTTAATAAATAATATATGCCGTTCTGTCTGAACGCCTCCAGGGCAAACCGGTCATTGGCGCTCATGTAAATCACCGGTGGGTTACTGTTGGATATTTTAAACAGATCAAAACCCGATCCGTCGGAGAAGGTGATTGCAGAAAATACCAGATCGGGT
>CBIMFG010000215.1:0-6740 GCA_966243125.1 uncultured Niastella sp. | reverse complement strand
CATAGCAGCGAGGTGCTTTTTTTTTTGTTGCCGGTCGCCGGTTTCCTGGTCCACTGGTTAATTGGTCAACTGGTTAATTGGTCAACTGGTTAATTGGTCAACTGGTTAACCTGTCAACTTATTAACCTGTCAACTATATCAACCTTACCAACCCTCCCCTAACTCCCTTAAAATAACTACCTTTGCCGTCCCTTAAAGCAGATTATATATCTATGGAACTAAGCAAGAACTATCAGCCCGAAGGCGTAGAGGAAAAATGGAGTAAGCATTGGAAATCAAAGAAATACTTCAATAGCACCCCCGATGAGCGCAAGCCGTTCACTGTGGTAATACCACCACCCAACGTAACCGGGGTGTTACACATGGGGCACACCCTCAACGAAACGGTGCAGGACATACTGGTGCGTAAAGCCCGCATGAGCGGCTTTAACGCCTGCTGGGTACCCGGCAGCGACCATGCCTCTATTGCCACCGAAAGCAAAGTGGTGCAAATGCTGGAAAAGGAAAAAGGCATTAAAAAAAGCGACCTCACCCGCGAGGAGTTCCTGAAACATGCTTACGAATGGAAAGAAAAATACGGTGGCATCATTTACCACCAGATCGAAAAACTGGGCTGTAGTGTTGACTGGGACCGCGTTTCCTTTACCATGGATGCCGACTACTACAAGGCTGTTATCAAGATCTTTATTGACCTCTACAATAAGAAAATGATCTACCGCGGCGCCCGAATGATCAACTGGGATCCCGCCGCCAAAACCGCCCTCAGCGATGAGGAAGTGGAATACAAGGAAATACAAGGCAAACTGTATTATGTGAAGTATGCCGTAGCCGCTGCCGATGGCACATCTACCGCCGAATTCATTACCATTGCCACCCAGCGCCCCGAAACCATCATGGGCGACAGCGGCGTGTGCGTAAACCCTGCCGACGAGCGGTTTGCCCATCTGAAAGGCAAAAAAGTGATTGTGCCGCTGGTGAACCGCGCGGTACCGGTAATTTTTGACGAGTACGTTGATCCTGCCTTTGGTACCGGCGCCTTAAAGGTTACGCCCGCGCACGACATCAACGACTATAACCTGGGGCTGAAACACAACCTCCCCGTAATTGATACCCTCAATGAGGACGGCACCCTGAACGAAGCCGCTCAGGTTTTTGTGGGTCTTGACCGTTTTGAAGCCCGTAAAAAGGTAGTGGAAACTTTGCAACAACAGGGTCTGCTCATAAAAGAAGAAGAATACACCACCCGCATTGGGCTGTCGCAACGCAGCATGGCGGTGGTGGAGCCCCGTATTTCTACCCAATGGTTTGTAAACATGAAGCCGCTGGCCGAAAAAGCGCTGACAGCTGTAACCAGTGGCGAAGTGCGCATTCACCCCGGCGATAAATTCCTGGCCACCTACAAATACTGGCTGGAGAATATCAAAGACTGGTGCATTAGCCGCCAACTGTGGTGGGGCCAACGCATTCCCGCCTGGTACGACGACCAGGGCAATTGCTATGTAGCCGAAACCGAAGAGGAAGCGGTTCGCCAATGGTCAACCAATACCAATTCTATCAACCCGCCCGGTAAGATCGATAACCCATACACAGCGCATCCCCTGAAACAGGATGTGGATGTACTGGACACATGGTTCTCGAGCTGGTTATGGCCTATTGAAGTATTCAAAGGCGTAACCCATCCCGGCAATCCGGATATCAATTACTACTACCCTACTTCGGTACTGGTAACTGGTCAGGATATCATTTTCTTCTGGGTAGCCAGAATGATCATGGCTGGTATGGAGTATATGGAAGTGAAACCATTCAGCGATGTGTATTTCACCGGAATGGTGCGTGATAAACAAGGCCGTAAAATGAGTAAGCAGTTGGGTAACTCACCCGACTTGCTGATGCTGATCGATAAATTTGGCGCCGATGCGGTTCGCTTTGGTATTATGATCTCTTCCCCTGCCGGTAACGACCTGTTGTTTGATGAAACCTCACCAGAACAAGGGATGAAGTTCAATAACAAGATCTGGAACGCGCTGAAGCTGGTAAAAATGTTTGAAGCCAAAGTGGGCGAAACGGCCTCCACCGGTTCAACCCCATTTGCCATTACCTGGTTCGAGAACAAGCTGCAGGCAGCTAAAGCTGAAATTGAACAACACTATAAAGATTTCAAATTAAGCGAAGGACTGAAAACCATTTATTCGCTTATTTGGGACGACTTCTGTAGCTGGTACCTGGAATGGATAAAACCTGGTATTGACCAGCCCATGGATAAAGCGGTGTATGAAAAAACCGTATCGTTCTTTACAGAACTGATGCAGTTGCTGCACCCTTATATGCCATTCGTTACAGAAGAGATCTATCATTTGCTGGCGCCGCGCACCGAAGACCTGTGCGTAAAACAATTTGCGCCGCTGCAGGCAATTGATGCAGTGGTATTGCAGGAAGGCGAATTGCTGAAAGAAGTGATCACCGGTTTGCGCGATGTAAGAATAAAGAACGAGCTGAAATCAAAAGACCAGATAAAACTGCACATTCAGAGAGAAAACAACCAACTGTACAAAGCCATCGAAGTAATATTGAAAAAACAGGTAAATATTGAGCAAATTTCTTTTGTTACAGAACCTGTAGTACAAACCATTACATCGGTGATTGGTAAAGATAAATTCTACATTGAAACTGAACGCCCTGTAGATACCAGTGCACAAAAAGAACAGTTGTTAAAGGACCTGGACTACTACAAGAAATTCCTTGAATCAGTTAACAAAAAGTTAAGCAATGAACGCTTCGTACAATCTGCAAGGCCAGATGTCGTTCAATTAGAGCAAAAGAAAAAAACGGATGCTGAAGAAAAGATCAAGGTCCTTGAGGATAGCCTGTCAAACCTCTAACCCCGCACAGAAATTTTCAACTATATTCAAAAGCACGCTGCTTGTGGCAGTGTGCTTTTGTAGTTTTAAACCCCGTGCCGTTTGCCAAACAAAATACAGTCTCGATCAACACATTTTGATAGAAATGATGGAAAGCCGAACGCCGGGTAAAACCAGCGTAATGGAAGGCATTTCCAATAACACCCAGCTGGTGAGCTTTGCGGTGCCGGCTGCCGTACTGGTTGCCGGGCTGATCGATAACAACAGTACTACACTTAAAAAAAGCCTGTACCTGGCCGAATCGGCTGCTGCTGCTACGTTTGTTACCTACGGCATGAAGTACGCTTTTAAACGATCGCGCCCCTATACGGTAACGCCGGGGCTTACCAAAGTGAGTGGAGGCAGCGGTCCCTCGTTCCCATCAGGACATACCTCTGCAGCCTTTGCCACCGCCACTTCATTAACCCTGGCCTTTCCCAAATGGTATGTAGCCGTACCGGCCTACGCCTGGGCAGCCTCCGTAGGTTATTCAAGAATGTATTTGGGTGTGCATTATCCCACCGATGTACTGGCAGGCGCCGTAATTGGGGCCGGCAGCGCCTGGTTAATGTACAAAGCCAACAAGTGGTTGTTCAAAAAGAAACCCAGCCTCAACGAAGCGCGCCCGGCCTTCTAAATTCATATAGAATTTTAAAATATAGCTACGCCAATATCGGTAACGGTATTGGCTATTGGCACTACACAATGTCCAATATTGAATATTGAATATTCAATATTGAATGTTGAAGTGAAGAACTTAAAACTAAGAACTCAGAACTCAGAACTAAGAACTCCGAACTAAGAACTAAGAAACTCAGAACTGTCGCATTTGCCGCAATTCCCCACTTTTCCCTTCCCCACCTGGCATATGGTTTTCTTATTACCCAATTTCCTTTGGCCAGTTCACTTTAAAAAACTTTTAAAACTCAACCTCTTTAACAAGATGAAGCAAGACATATCAAAACTCCTGCAAAAGAAAAAGAAGAACATTATAGAAGATTGGATGAACCAGCAGCTCGCAGATACCGGATTACGGGAAGATTTGATGAGTAACGATGAGCTGCGTGAGCAGAGTGCTGAATTGCTCGATGTTTTCTTGAAAACCATCACTGAACAAAATTTAGCTGATTTTAATTCGGATGGTTTTAATGCGGTGTATGAAATTCTCGCCGGCATTTCTATCTCCCGCGCCCGGCAAGGCTTTTCACCCCGCGAAACCGGCATCTTTATATTCAGTTTGAAAGATGCCATCTTAAAAACACTGATCACAGAACTCGCAACCGACCAGGAGGCGCTGATAGACGCCCTGGTGACCATGAATAAATTACTCGACAACCTGGGTATTGTTACGTTTGAGACCTTTATCAAGGGCCGTGAAGAAGTGATCCTGCGTCAATCCGATGAAATATCAGAGATCTCTACCCCCGTTATCCGGGTATGGGACGGCATTCTGGCCCTGCCTATCATTGGTACGCTCGATAGCGCCCGCACCCAGGTGGTAATGGAAAGCCTGTTGCAGAATATTGTGGATACCGGTAGTACCATTACCATTCTTGATATCTCCGGCGTACCGGCAGTAGACTCCCTGGTGGCCCAGCATATTATTAAAACGGTGTCCGCTACGCGCTTAATGGGCGCAGAATGCATTATCAGCGGCATCAGGCCTGAGATAGCCCAAACCGTTGTACACCTTGGTATCGATCTCTCCAACATTGTTACCAAAGCCACCCTGGCCAGTGCTTTGAAATATGCATTTGCCTTATTGAAACTCGATGTAAAACGTATTCAAAATAATAAATAAGATAATTCGGTTATGGATAGGATACCTATTCTCAGAATGGGGAATTTTTTACTCGTTACAATACAGATTGATTTGTATGACCGCCTGGCTACCAATCTGGAAACGGACCTCGTATACATGGTTAATAAAACGCAGGCGAAAGGCGTACTGATCGACATTTCCGCCCTGAGTATTGTTGACTCGTTTATGGGCCGCATATTAGGTAACATCGGCAACATGGCCCGCATCATGGATGCCGAAACGGTAGTAGTAGGTATGCAACCGGCCGTTGCCATCACCCTGGTGGAGTTAGGGCTGGAGCTGAAAGGCGTTCATACGGCATTGAATGTTGTAAGAGGCATGGAGTTACTAAAAAATAAAATTAAAGACCTTAACACTGGTGAAATTGAGGATGAGGAAGAAGAAGAAATAAAAACCAATGAGGATAGTACTGAATAAGGACTCCATGAATATTGAAAAGGAACAGGATGTAGTTCCTTTTCGTAATCGCGTAAAAGAATATGCGGTAAAAATTGGGATGAGTGTTGTTAATCAAACCAAATTAATAACCGCAGCCAGCGAACTGGTCAGAAACATGTTGAAATATGCCAATGGCGGTACTGCCAAAATTGAAGTGATCAGTGAAGGCCGCAACAGCGGCATCAGGCTGGTGTTTGAAGATAAAGGTCCTGGTATTGCAGACATTCCTCTGGCTATGAAAGATGGTTATTCAACCGGCAAAAGCCTGGGCCTGGGGTTACCAGGCACCAAAAGACTGGTAAACGAATTCGACATCAAGAGCAGCGTTGGTGAAGGCACTACTGTTACTATAATCAAATGGAAAAATGGTTGACACCGCACATGTGCTGTTTAAAGCAAATGACAGGAGCTATTTTGCCATCTTAAAAAAAGAGATCCGCGCGCTTGCACACACGCTCCCATTCAATGAACGGCAGATTGGTGAAATAGACATCATTGTAGCTGAAATGGCCAGTAACCTGGTTAAACATGCCGGCGGCGGACAAATACTGGTAAAACTGGTTAGTCATAATAACAACGATGGCATTGAGCTCATTAGTATCGACAATGGTGCGGGCATGGCCGATGTAAATAAAATGGTGCGCGATGGCGAAAGTTCCAAAAGCACCCTGGGACTTGGCCTGGGCGCCATGCAACGGTTATCAGATACTTTTCAGGTGTATTCCTTAAAAAACTGGGGCACAATTATTTTATGCCGCAAATATGTAAAAGGCTTAGCGCTCCATTTAAAACCACCCATTGCAGAAATAAGATCGGTGGTTATTCCAAAACCTGGGGAAACAAAGTGCGGGGATCGTTTTTTTCACATTGAAAACAAAAACCACATCAAACTTTTCCTGGCCGATGGCCTGGGGCACGGTGAAGAAGCCGCCCGGGCAGTACAGGAAGCAGGTATTGCTTTTACCAGTTGTCAGGAGTTGGACCCTCCTGAAATTTTGCGTTACATCAATACGAGTGTTAGAAAAACAAGAGGACTGGTAGGCATGGTAGCCATATTTGATATCGCAAAAAAAACCTGGAATATATGTGGTGTGGGAAACATTACAATTAAAATAATCGGCCCCACTATAAGTAAGAATTATATGTCGTACAATGGCATTATCGGTTTAAATCTGCCCCGTTCCATGAACAGCCAGCAGATCATGCATGAAAAAGGTCAGTATATCATTATGTGCAGCGATGGCCTTCGCAGCCGGTGGGACACTTTAAAATATACAGGGATCATGAGGTACGATCTTACTTTGCTGGCATCATCATTATTTAAAGACTTTACACGTACTACCGACGATTCATCTGTAGCGATCTGTAAAATAAACACCTGACCGATCATGGAAGACATTGCAAAAGTTGTTCTTGAAAATGAAATGGATCTGATCATAGCGCACAAACGCTCCATGAAACTGGCTGAAATGCTGGGACTGTCCCTTTCTGACCAAACTTCTTTTGCAACCGCCGTTTCAGAAGTGGCCAGGAACACCATCGAAAACGGCAAAAGCGGCGCCCTGGTATTAGGGGTTGATGGC
>CBIMFG010000214.1:0-6745 GCA_966243125.1 uncultured Niastella sp. | reverse complement strand
CCAATGCGGGAAAGAAGTGCATGGGGATAGCCAGCCCCAGAAACAATTCCGGAGTTTCAAATTCCAATGGAAGTTTATAAGCGATAGGCCCCACGAGGGTGGCAAAGCTAACGATGGTTAAAACGAAATTGAAAATGATCTCGCCATAACGAGGCAGCCATTTGGTCAATATTCCATAACCGGTTGATGCTAGTAAGCCTGCTAGGATACAAATAACGAAAACGATCACAGGCTTTATGGGGCCAGTAAAATCGGCACCATTATTAGCATAATAAACCTTTTGATAGATCAACGATGCCACAGCGGCCAACACCCCCGAAATGAACCCCAGTAATAATAATCTTTTAAACATACTATTTGTGGTTTATTAGCCCTTGGTAACCGGAACAGCTACGTCAATTTTTATCTGTTCGCCTACTTCGCCGCCGGGTTTACCGATCTTGAAATCGGAGCGGTTAACAGTAAAACTGCCATTGAAGGTGGCGCCTGCGCCGGCCTTTTTAAAGGTAAAGGGGATGGTGAACTCTTTTGATACGCCTTTGATAGTAAGGTTGCCGGTTACCTGGTAACCTGCGCCTGCTTTTACGATCTTTTTTGACGTGTATTTGATGGCAGGGTATTTAGCGGCATCAAACCATTCTTCGCCTTTGGCGTGTTTGTTTTGTAAGCCGTTACCTGTATTAATAGAGTTTACATCAATGGTTACATCAAATTTTGAGCTGGCAGGATTGGCTTCATCAAAATCAATGCTGCCGGAAAATGTTTTGAAAATGCCGGCTACTTCGCTGCTCGAAAATTTGATACTGTATTTATCGGCAATAGCCCATTTTTGAGCTACGCTGAAGGCGAACACTGCTGTAATAACCAGCAGTGTTGCCATAGAAATGATCAGCTTCTTCATATTCTAAATGGTATTAGAACTAATAATTAGTCTTGTGCAAATTCAGTATTGGCATTCAGCTGTACGTCATCGCTTACAAACATAGCTGGTGTTGCAGGAGATACGCCAAAATCTGTACGTTTAATAGTACCAGTGATCTTGAAAGCAACCAATGGCTTTTTAGTTTGTGGGTGAGTAGTGGTTCCGCCCAGTACTACATCCAATACAACTGGTTTTGTAACACCGTGCATGGTAAGGTTACCAGCTACTTTGTACTTCTTATCGGCTACTTTTTTCCATGAAGTGCTTTTGAAAGTTAGCTTAGGGAATTTTTCAGCGTCGAAGAAATCAGCGGTTTGCAGGTGTTTGTCACGTTGTTCGCTACCGGTATTGATGCTGTTGATATCGGCAGAGAATTCAACCGATGCATCGGTAAAATCAGGCTTTGCAGAAGTGATCTTGCCATCAACGCTGGTGAAAGAGCCACCCAGTTCTGCAATTTGCAGGTGCGTAAAAGTAAAGTTCACTCTTGAGTGCGCTTTGTCAACAGACCAGGTTTGTGCAAATGTTGATGCTGCAGATGCAATTAATAAGGCTGCGATGATAGTTGCTTTTTTCATGTTTCTATTGTTTGAATATTAATGTATTGGTAATTATATTCCCATAACCTTTCCAAATTTTTCGTTTGGAAAAATTACCTATGGCTAAATGTGAGGGGCAATCGCTTTTGATAGTGCTTAGGGGGAGGCAAATATATTATTCTTATTTGCAATCACCATCAGGGGAACAAACTTCTCCTTCGATGGTAGTGAATTTTGTGTTTTCTTTTTTCCATTCTGACCAGGAACGCTCCAGCGCTTGTGTAAATATATCTTTAGCCTGTGCGCCCGATACGGCATATTTGCGGTCTATAACAAAAAACGGTACGCCACGAACGCCAATTGCGTCGGCTTCAGCAATGTCATTATATACTTCTTTTGTATAGTCCTCATTTTCCAGCGCCTGCTTTACGGCGGTGCTGTCCAAACCGATCTCAGTTCCTAATTGAATCAGGGTGTCGTAGTCTGAAATATTCCTGCCTTCAGTAAAATAGGCTTTAAACAGGCTTTCTTCTGCCGCGTCGCCTTTACCCTGTTTTATTGCCAGGTGCGCAAAACGGTGGGCATCGAATGAATTGGCCACTACAGCTTTTTCAAAATCATACGTCAACCCTTCCTGGGCGGCCATTTCGGTTACATAATTATTCAACTCCCTGGCCTTTTCTATTGAAAAGCCTTTGCGTTCAGCCAGGTATTCGTGAATTTTCAGGCCGGGCTGGTATTGGAGGTCAGGGTTGAGTTGAAAACTCTTCCATTCAACCTCTATATCGTCTTTAAATGGCAGTTCCTGTAGCGCATTTTCAAATCGCCGTTTGCCAATATAGCAAAACGGGCACATCACATCTGACCAGATTTCTACTTTCATAGTTTATCCTTTTTCAGTATCCCAGGTTTCGCAACAGCCACATAAATTTCTTACTACTAGCCACTTATATGAAATTTGATTGGGCAATTTTACCAGAACTTGTGATACTTAGTTTTTTACTTTAACTTGCATCCTAAAGGATTCTTACTCTCTTTTGGAGAGTCAAAGCTAAGAAGTAAGTTAATACCAACAAAGTAGTTACTTGAATGTAAGTAACTTACATGGAGGGAAGTGATACTGATTATCAATGTTTAGACATGAAAAATTGTAGTGAAAAAAAACCGGAACATCTGAATTGTTCCATCCGCCAGATCCTGGATCGCTTCGGTGATAAGTGGAGCATTCTGATCATCAGCACCCTGGGGCATGTTGGAAAGCAGCGGTTTAATGAGTTGAACCAGCAGATAGGCGATATTTCGCAGAAAATGTTAACCGTAACCCTGCGTTCGCTGGAAGCCGACGGATTAATTACCCGCACGCTGTATCCCGAGATCCCACCGCGTGTAGAATATGAACTGACTGATTTGGGCAGAAGTTTGTTGCCGCATATTGAGCAGTTAGCACTTTGGGCAGAACAGCATATGGAGACGATATTGAAGAATAGAGAGAAGTATGCAGCGCAAAAAGTTGGTTAATTCTGAGTTCTTAGTTCTATGTTCTTAGTTCTGAGTTCCAGGTTCAGAGTCGCCTTGCCAGGTCAACTGATGAACTGGTTAACTTATAACCTCCTATTTCTTACTTCGTTACCTTTATCAACTCTTTCAATCCTATTAACGTGTTAACTTGTCAACGTGTCAACCTCCTAACTGCTCAACTTCTCCTTCAATACCGAATACTCATCCTTCACCCCCTCCTTCTCAACTAATGGAGGGTGTCTGTGCCAGTAAGAAGCCAAAATAGAACCCGTAATATTCATTAACGGACCGAAAACCGCGGGGGCTAAACCTAATGTAGCTGCTTTACCCATTGCCTTCGCTAACCCCGATGCCAGTCCACCATTTTGCATGCCCACTTCAATGGCAATCGTGCGTGCATCGCGTTCGGGCAGGCCAAATAGTTTTCCTATCCAGAAGCCAAATAAATAACCGGTGGTATTATGAATAAGCGCACATATAATTAATGCGGGCCCTATTACTATTAAATTATCCCGGCCCGCTGCTACAATGATCACAATAATGAAGGCGATGCCGAACATAGAGATCAGCGGCATGATCTTATCTAACCAGCTTACCTTTCCTTTAAAGAACCGGTTGAAGAGCAAACCGGCGCCAATGGGTATTACTACAATCTTTACGATCTCCCACATCATGGCCAGGGCATCTACTTTAATAAATTGTCCGCCCAGTACTTTCATCCACAAGGGCGTTAAAAAAGGCGATAACAGGGTAGCAATGGCCGTAAGGGTAACCGATAACGCTAAATTGGCATTGGCCAGGTACGACATTACATTGGAGGCCATGCCACAGGGCATGCTGCCAATGAGCACAACACCTGCGGCAATTTCAGGTGGGAAGTTAAATAGTCGCGCCAGCGTATAACCAGCCAGTGGCATAAAGGTGAAGTGGCCACACAAACCAATCAGCACGGCTTTGGGCATTTTTATAACACCGGCAAAATCTTTCACACCCATTTCGGTACCCATCCCAAACATGATGATCTGTAACAAAGGCGTAAAAAGCGACGCGAGTTTAACTCCGTGCCAGGTAGAAAAATATTGCGGATAATATAATGCGGTGGTAACGGCTGCAAAGATCAGCAGCGTGAAAGAGAATCCTTTCAATACAGCGTATGCCCTGAACCCAATAGATAAACTTAGAAAAAAGGCAATCAGCCAGGGACCTGCAAATGCGGTGCTATCAATTACACTAAAAACAATAAAGGCTATCAAACATATAGCAGCGATTGGCAAGGCAATCTTTGTCATGGTTCGTCGTGAAATATGGATGGTCAAAAGTCAGATTTCAATGGTGAAAGATGTTTTTTAAAAGCCAGAGGTTGCACACTACCAGGTGCGTTTCTTCATATATTCATCTAATTGAGCCCGGGTCATGGGGATCTCGTTGGGGTTCTTTTGTAACCAGTCCAGAAAATCCTGTTTTATTTTATCGGTCCATTGGCTATCAATTTGTCCCGGCGTGTATTTGCCGGCCTTTAACATGCTGATACCGAACTTGTCTTTGAGGATAATAAACTCTGCAGTTACGATCACCATTTCGGCCAGGTGGGCCGGAATAAACAACACCCCACCCTTTTTTGCTATCACCAAATCGCCGGGCATTACCATGGCATGACCAATACGAATAGGCGTGTTCAAACCCATCAGTACTTCCTCTTTCAGGTACGACGGGTCCCAGTCACGTACATACGCATTAAAACCTTTTATTTCCGACAGGCCTTCCAGATCGCGGGCGGCTGCGTCAAATACGACACCGTTGCCCGATTTGCTGTAGATGGCATTACCGAGGTTACTACCAATCAATGTTCCGCCAGAAATTTTCCCAAAGCCATCAGCTACATACACATCACCTTTCGTTAACATATCAATGGGCCAGGAATTGGTATTACCCACGCGGCCATCCTTCTTTCCCCTTTCTTTTATATTCTTCTCTACATCTGGCCGGCTGGGCATAAAGCAAGCCGTTAGTGCGCGGCCAACAACCGGCGTATCGGTGTGCACCATTTTCCAGTTTCCTTCATATTGGCAGGTATAGCCCTCATTGTTCAAAATGGTCCAGGCATCTTCAATGGCAATACTGCGGGCGCGGCGAAGAAGGTCATCAGAGATCTTTGGGCGGCCATCGGCAAACCGCTCCCCTTTCCATTCAGCTGTTAAAAAGATCAGTTCATCGCGCGGTATGGTTTGCGCCTGCACAACTATTGGAAACAGACCTGCTAACCAAACAATCGTTATAATACAAATTCGTTTCATGCTACTGTTTTAATGTACGGCGGTGCCCCATTTAATGGTGGTAATGGGTGTGGCAATGCCATCGAGGTCATATACAATTTTTCCGCCCTTTATGGTCATTTCGCATTCCAGTTTTTGCGTGCCTTCTACTTTATAGCCAGTATAATCGAAATACCCGAATTTACCGGTGCGCATACCCAGGATGGCTATGTCGGCTATAGCGCCTTCGGATAAATTGCCCAACTCTTCATGTTTTATTTCCTGTGCCGGGTTCCAGGTAACAGCTTTGATTACGCTTTGCAGATCCATACCTATGCTCATGAGTTTCGACATTACATTCAACAGGTCTTTCATGGCAGCGTTCATGCTATTGGTATGAATATCGGTGCTGATGGAATTGGGGTAGAACCCATTTTTAATAGCGGGTATTGCCTGCGAAAAAGCAAAACTGATGGAACCATAGCCTACATCAAATACAATTCCTTTTTTTCTTGCTTCCAGTACAAAGGGCTTTACTTTTTGGGTATTCACATCAACCACAAATTCGCGATCGCGCAACTGGCCAAAGCAATGGGTGAAAATATCGCCGGGCCGCAAATGTTTCATAAACAACTCTTCAATTGGCAATGGTGGATTGCTGCCACCAAAATCTATCATCACCGGTGTATTGGCTATACCACCCGCTTTAACAGCTTCATCAACCGGTGTCCACTCACTGCCTACAAAATGCGCTACTTTAATGCCTACAATATAATCGTGATACCGCCTGGCCGTGGCGCCGGTTAGTTTACCATCCATGTCTTTGGTATCCTGTTCGTATACACCACCCCGCATGCCTTCGCCCACAATATTTAAAAAGGCAAGCACCCGGGTTTGCGAGAGATCGATCACCTGTTTTTTAAAGAGGGAGAAATTGCGCCAGCCAGAACTGCCGGCATCAACCACAGTAGTAACACCATTTCTGAAAGTAAATTCATCGGGGATTACGGCGTTAGGGCCGTTACTGTAAGCGCGCTCAGGATCGGTTCCATAAAAAACATGCACGTGCGCATCTATGAGGCCGGGAGTAACATACAAACCTTTAGCGTTAACAACCTGCGTGGCCTTTGACTCATCGATGTTTTTTGCCACCTTCACAATTTTGCCTTCGTTTACGGCAATATCCATCACTTCGTTGATATTGTTCTTTGCATCAATTACATGTCCGCCTTTTATAACTATCGCATAATTTTGAGCAGAAGCGATATGCCATACAATCGTTAAGAGAACCAATATGATACTCGGTTTCACCATTGGGCTGGAGTTTGATAAGCAGTTAATAATGTCCCAGCGCCCCTGCCAACATAAAGACAGGGGTTTGCCGGGGTGTCAATCATCGCCTTTCCTTGAGAATTTTTTTAACCAACTGCCTTCATCAGTTCTTCTTTGATACGGCCAGCCACAATTTTCTCCTGGCCAGGTTTCAACATCCAAACGGTAACGGTAATGCTGTT
>CBIMFG010000213.1:0-6752 GCA_966243125.1 uncultured Niastella sp. | reverse complement strand
GCCGAAGTTCATCAGAGCCAGGCTATTGGAGTGGTTCTATCCGGAACAGGTACCGATGGTACCCAGGGATTGAAAGCGATCAAGGAACATGGGGGCTTTACTTTCGCCCAGGCGCCACAATCCATTGCCTTTCCCGGTATGCCGCAGAGCGCTATAGACGCGGAAGTGGTTGATTTTATCCTTACTCCCGAAGAGATCCCTTTGCAGCTTGCGCGGATCTCGGAGATCTTCAGAAATGGTCTGGAGGGTGAGAAAGAAGAAGATAAATCGACCAGGGAAGAAGCTTTCCGTCAAATAATTGCAGTACTACGGTTGCGGAAAGGGAATGATTTCACCTATTACAAACAAACCACCATTCGCCGGCGCATCGTTCGCCGGATGGGCCTGAACAAGATTGAAAATATCATGGATTATCTCCTCTATTTCAGGGAGAATATTGCAGAACAGGACCTGCTGTACCAGGATCTCCTGATTCCGGTAACAGGTTTTTTCCGCGATCCTAAAGCATTTGCAGCACTGGCTGAATCTGTGTTCCCCAATATATTAAAGGATAAAGATGAAGTCAATCCATTGCGCATCTGGATAGCAGGCTGTTCAACGGGGGAAGAACCCTATTCAATTGCCATGTGCCTGAGCGAATATTTGGGAGAAAGGATAGTTGATTATAAGATCCAGATCTTTGCGACGGATATTTCGGAAAGATCGATAGCAAAAGCCCGTACTGGCATCTACGCCAAAAAAGAAATAAGCGGATTAAGCGCTCAACAGGTGGAGAAATATTTTACTAAAGTAAATGGCGGCTATCATGTCATTAAGTCTGTGAGGGATATGTGTGTGTTTGCCTGCCACAACTTTTTAAAAGATCCGCCCTTTGCAAAAATGGGCCTTATAAGTTGCCGTAATGTGCTGATCTATATGGAACCATTCCTTCAGAAGAGGGCGCTGACTACCTTTCACTACGCACTGAATGAGCATGGATTTTTATTATTGGGCAATTCTGAGACTACGGCGCCTGCTGCCGAGCTATTTGCAACTTATGGTAAAAGTGAAAAGATCTATACACGAAAAAGCATTCCCGGTAAGTTTTTACATCTTGCCGGCAAAACGGAAATTAACCCCAAAAGCAATGCAAACACCATGAAAAAGGAACCGGGGCGCGACGATTTTCAGCGGAGTGCCGATGAGGTGATCATGGCAAAATTTTCCCCTTCCGGGGTAGTAGTAAATGAAGAAATGGATATTGTGCAGTTCAGAGGAGGAGTTGGCGCCTGGCTGGAACCATCACCCGGAAAAGCGAGTTTGAACGTGTTGAAAATGGTGAAACCGGGAGTGGCCTTTGAACTCCGGAATGCCTTGCATAAAGCAAAAATGGATAATATCCCGGTGGTAAAAAAAGGGATTTCTGTTGTATCTCCCGGGAAACAACAATTGGTAACCATTGAGGTCATCCCGTTGTTGAATACGATAGAACGTTATTATCTGGTCCTTTTTGAGGATACTATGGCTAACCTGCCAGGCGAAGACCTGCATGGCTTAAACAAAGAGGCCCTGAATAAAGAGTTGGCTGAAAGCGAACGGAACAGTCAACTGGAAAGGGAGCTGGCTCAGTTGCGCGATGATATAAGAAGCATCACTGAAGATCAGGAAGCGGTTAATGAGGAGCTGCAAAGTGCAAACGAAGAACTATTGTCAGGTAGTGAAGAGTTGCAAAGCCTCAACGAGGAACTGGAAACATCGAAGGAGGAAATTCAAAGCACGAATGAGGAGTTAACTACCCTGAACCAGGAACTGTTAGACCGGAATGATCAATTGAATACTGCCTGGTTGTACGCCGAATCCATAATCGCTACGATCCGCGAGCCACTTATTGTACTGGATAAAGATATGAAAGTGAGAACGGCAAACCAGTCATATTATAAAAAGTTCAAAACATCGGAGGAAGAAACGGAAGGCAAATCCTTTTATCAACTTAGTAAAGGTTTATGGGATATTCCTGCCCTTCGTTCGGCCCTGGAAAATAGTTTGTTGACTGAGGGCCGTATTGCCGACGTGGAGATCAAGCAACAAATTGAAGATCCTGGGGAAAGGACCTTGTTGTTAAATGCCTGCCGGATCGCCAGAAAAGATAATGCTGAATTATTGATCTTACTTGCTTTTGAGGATATCACAGACACCAGAAACCGGGAAAATGATCTTATCAATTTTTCGAGAGAACTGGAAATTAAAATAGAAGAACGTACCCTTTCGCTTAAAGAAGCCAATACTTTGCTTAAACAATCAAATGACAGCCTGGAACAATATGCAACAATTGCTTCGCATGATCTGCAGGAACCCTTGAGAAAGATCCAGACCTTCTCGGCCCTCCTTCATGAACGGTTTGGTAAAGATATGGCGGGTGAAGCCCGGAAACTGGTCGACAAGATCAGCCTGGCAGCACAACGGATGTCGGAGCTTATCCGGGATGTGCTCAATTTTTCAAAGGTGTTGGATGCAAATGTTTTTGAACAGGTAGACCTGAACGTTATTCTGAAAAATGTCAGGAAAGACTTTGATATGTTGATCGATCAGGAAAAAGCTGTAATAACACAGGATAACCTTCCTGTTATTGCAGCGGTGCCATTGCAAATGAACCAGCTTTTTTATAATCTGGTCGGCAATGCCATAAAATTTTCCAGACCAGATGTAGCGCCGGTAATCCACATCTCTTGCAGGAAGCTTACAGCAGGCGATGTGCAGGCGTATCCGGCTCTCAATAACGCCACCACTTATTGTGAAATTATCTTTTCAGACAATGGCATTGGGATCAATGAAATATTCATGGAACAGATCTTTCTGATATTCCACCGGTTGAATGCAAGTGAACGTTTTGAGGGTACTGGTATCGGTTTGGCCCTATGTAAAAAGATCGTGTTAAATCATAAAGGGGAGATTTATGTGAGCTCAAAAGAAGGGATAGGAACGGAGTTTCATGTACTTCTTCCATTAACCCAATAAGAAATTATTAATTCAATTACTTCAAACGAACGACTATGACTATTTTGCTAATCGATGATGATGAGGATGACAGGAAGTTGTTCTTTGAAGCGACCGCAGAATATGATAACACGATCAAATATGTTGCCGCGGCTGATGCCCGGGAAGCTCTTTTATATTTAAATGATGGTGCAAATGTTTTACCGGATTTTATTTTCCTGGATTTAAGGCTGCCGGGCCTGAGCGGTGAGCAATGCCTGGTTGAAATTAAAAAAGTTCCCCGGCTGGCAGCTATCCCGGTCATCATTTATACCACTTCAAGGGATGAAAAGGAATCTGTCAGGTTAAAAGGGCTGGGAGCGGCACATTTTATGAGCAAACCAGTTCTGCCAGACGATGTGTATTATATGGTGTCTTTTGTGCTTGGCGAAAGATGGAGTTGAATTAGTTCTAACCGTGCTGGTTGTTTGAAATAATTTTGACATCCAGTTGTATTTTCCTTCTCATAAATCATTCACTCTTAGTGGTTATTACTTTCTGTATTGGGAAATAGGGCCTTTCTATTGCTTTATCACTTTGAAAACATACTTCTTTGTAGTTGTAATCTCAACGTAGTACAAACCTGCCGGCAGGCCTGAAAAATTCAGGTCCGTGGATTGGTTACCAATGGCCAGTTCTTTTTGCCAGGCTTTTATTAATTTCCCGTCTGCATTAAATATTCTGATGTTTGTTTTATTTACTTCAGGCATTAACAATGTTACATGCAGTAGCTGGGTAACGGGATTGGGACCTACTTGTACTACTTCTGTTATGCTCGGGATTAATAAAAGCCGTTCACTGTAAATTCTGGCGTCATTATCAAGTGTTGCACTTATCCGGTAATAAGCATTTGTGAGAGGCGATTGATTATGCAGGTATTGATATATTTGTTTATTCCGCTCAAATGGAATGCTGGCTAAAGTTGAAAAATTGATCCCATCCGTACTATATTCAACTTCAAAGTATAACAATTTATCAGTTGGTGAAACTTCCCAGGTTAACTGATTCCCTAACGATGAAGTAGTGCCTGTAAAAGAAAGGAATTTAATATTATCAACACTATCATGTATCAAAACGCCCAACGTATCTCCCAACCAGGATGGGTATCGTTTAATATTATCATAGGTTGATGAACTACCATATTTGTTATACAGCACATCGTTTTTTGAAAGAAAAAAATTAGTCGTACCATATGTGCCATACATTCTGCTTTCCAACATTTTGAAAGGCTCACTTGTAGAGCCTGATTCATATCCGGCCGCTTTGATCTGGTCTAGATTTGTATAAATTATATCATAAGGCGATAAATAAACAATCTTCAATGGAAGCCCATTTTCCTGTTGCAAGGCATAATGATTATTATTTGATTGTATGGTTGTTTTTGAAAAAGGGTCTGCGGTTAAAAGACCCACTATTGCTCCCGGATTAATATTACCTACCAGGTTCCTTTGCATAATTAAATTACCCCCGCCCGAATTAAAATAAACCACAGTTAAATCATGCGAACAATTACAGATAACTGTATTGTCTGTAATGCGCGTCAATTGAGGAGCCCCAGCAGGCAATTTTGCAACTATATGGGTAGTGCCAGGGGAATAAACTTTGTTATTTTCAAATACAATGCTATCAAGGGCATTATCAGCGGAAATGGCAGCTGCATCAATGGCTGTAATTATATAACTGTTCTTTAACGTAATGCTGCCCCCAATTTTTGAAGAAGCAGATAAATTATTTATGAAAAATGCGCTATCTATATGTATGTCTTTAACCTCACCAGACACACCAACGGAAGTGTTTGCAAAAACGCCACCTTTTACCAGGAACGACCGGTAAGGTATTCCGGTTGTATGCGCATACAAACCAATAGCGCCGTATTGATATGCATTGGTGGTGTTTCTACCTGCTATTGCAATACAATCCTTATAAAGCACATTCATTGTGTCGGCAAATGGGCTATCTGTAAATGAAATAAACAGGGTGTTACCGCCAAATATCCAGGGGTCATCTGATTTCCATGCCATGCATTTTTCTGCCGTACCTGAACCCATAAAAAAATTATGTTTAACTCCATCTTCTGCCAGTACCCCATACACGTAACAGTTGTTTCCTGCTTCAAATGAACCATTATTACTTGCATTGCGCCTGGTGTGCATATTGTACACCCGGCTGTTATCACGTACTTGTATACCCATGGACCGTCTGGTAATTTCATATAAGTGATTGTTTGAAGGAATCGCATCTGAATTGCGAGCGTGTATGGTTATGAGGTCTGTTCCCCCGGATTGGGTAACTTCCGGGGCATAAAAACTGCCAGGTGTATTTTCGCACTGTTGTAATGAGGCGGTTCTTGTTAATCGCCATCCTTCCTCCCAAACGCTGTATTGACTTACATCTGTTCCATCGCGGAAGCTGTTTTTCCAGTATATTTCATATAAATTCTGATAGCCGGCTTTTTTTGTAAAAAGGTTATTTTGGGCAGTATCCGCCGCATCGAAGACAGGTCGCGGCCCGTTTCCATAATCCATGACTGTAATATTATCTACATCCTTTAAGTTTAGAAATTCGCGGAATTTGCTTCCTCTTGAAACAAAAATGGTATCACCGCTTTCTATTGTTAAACTAAGTAAGCGCATTACAGTTTTTACCGGCGTTTGCCAGGTACGGCCATCATTTACATCATTACCATTAATTCCATCGAGGTAAAAAGACTCGTTAAGGTATAAATAGTCAAGTGGGTTATTACTTCGATGATTTAAACCAGCATGCAATTTAAAACAACAAAAAAACGTAAAGAGCAATGCAGACAACCTGTTAACATCCATACAATAACTTTTTGGAAGTTATAGCCAAAAGGAAAATTCATGCAGTAATTATTCCAAACAAGACAGCATTATATATTTAAAGAATGATATAAGTAATAGATGATCTTTCATGCCTGTATATTATTATTCTGATACAGGTATGAGGATTATTATCAACAAAGGTTATATGGAATGAATTTGTCTTATTCCGTCCTCAACGTTTTAGTAGGATTAGTAGTAGCGGCTTTAATTGCCCGAAAACTTACCGTTACCAGTGTTATTAACAAAAGACTTAAGCCTGAGATGGCGAAGATCCACCACGGTATGCCCGACCGGTATTCGAAATTCTGAAGCCATTGGTACATAAAAAAGTAAGCAATGGGACTGGCGATGATGAAAGACAGGATAACCAATTTAAAGAAGTCGTTCGATAACAGTATCCATATGCTGAAGATGTTAGACCCTAATACTTTTCTGATCCCAATTTCTTTGATGCGTTGTTTGGCAATGAATATGGCCAACCCGAAGATGCCCAAACACGAGATGAATATAGCCAGCACGGCAAAAAAACTGGCCAGCTTACCCAGCCGTTCTTCATCACCGAATTTTTTTGCATATTCCAGGTCAATGAATTTATAATCAAAAGGAAGTTCAGGATCGTATTTCTCAATAATCTCCCGGGTTTTGTTTATCGCCTTTTCAATGCCAATGCTGCTGTTTAGTTTTACCGTAACAAAATTCGACTGATCGCCCGACATTTGATAGATATACGGCCTTATAGGCTTATAAGGCGATTCAACAACAATATCACTGATCACGCCAATAATACGAAAGGGTTTGTCTTTCCATTTTATGATCTTGCCAACCGGATCTTTTAATCCCATAAACCGCACCGCTGTTTCATTTAAAATAAATGCCATGGAATCTGTAAGCATGTTG
>CBIMFG010000212.1:0-6755 GCA_966243125.1 uncultured Niastella sp. | reverse complement strand
ATTCCTCTTATGCTGAACTTCAACTTCACCCCACATCGTAAACACGGGTTTGGGATCAGCGTAGGCGCCAGTGGCGGATACCTGTATTCGAGCCGGCAAAAAACCATCACCAACACCGATGGTAAACAAAAAGAACACGACGATTTTGATCTGAAACAATGGAAGCTGTCGTACATAGCTGAATTAGGCCTGGGCCCGGTGAAATTATATGGGTCATATGCCGCAGAAAGCATGTTTAATAAGGGCCTCAATCAACGCCCATATAATTTTGGATTGCGTTTAAGTAACTGGTAACAGTAAATAACATAGCCATGATCAGCAAACGTCCCGTTAAAGTCGGGACGTTTTTTTTATTTGATTTTCAATGGCCCTATTTTTGCGCTCCCAAATCAGAAAAAATTGTGTTAAAAGACCCTGCAAAAAAAATAAATGGAATTCTCTATCGTTTTGAAATGTGAACTAATCCATTAATTATTGCTTGGTCTTTACGTTTAAAACCAGGTTTACTTATGAAATCTAAGTGGCTTATCACTGGCCTTATTGTTGTTGCTGTTTCAGGATTAGCTTTTAAAACCATCGAAAGAAGGGTTATTAAAAGAAATATATTCAGATCGAAGCCTACAGGCGACGTGTATTTGGTTGTTGATAAATCAGATTATGAATTGAAGGTGTATGATGCTGAAGGCTGGTATGCAACTTATCCCGTTGTATTTGGCAACAAAGATCTTTCCGACAAACTCATGGAAGGCGACCGCCGTACACCGGAAGGCACCTTTAAAATACTTTCTAAACGACCTCACCAGAAATGGCACAAGATGTTGATGCTGGATTACCCCACAGCAGAAAGCCTTGCTAAATTCAAAGACCGTAAAGCAAAACATATTATTCCCCAAAACGCGAAAATTGGCGGTGGTGTAGCCATACACGGTACCTGGCCACACGACGACCTGGTGGTGGATGATTTTACCAACTGGACCAATGGCTGTGTAGCCTTAAAAAATGAAGACCTTGATGAGCTGGACGGCATTGTAGATATTGGTACCAAAGTGATCATTCAGCGATAACTTAATCTTAGTAAACAACATTGATGTGTTTCGTAAACACCCAGTTAATGGGTGCATCCCTACGTACAACCGAGGTTTTTTACGCAAGCCAGTATAGTATTATTACTGGTTTGCTGTCTATTTTTGGGACAGCAGCAACATTCCGCGTTACTTTATTGTCATGTTGATATTTATTAGCGGGTTTAGCCCAACCTACTTTGCTATTTGGACCGTATATTGCATATGCAACTAGTTCCGTTTTTCGGGACCATTAATATGTGAGACAAAAACAATCCATAAAGGACGTTGGCTTTAGAAAACGGTCAATGTTTCCGTCTCTATGAAGACCCCACATACTCCAGCCAGTGGGGTTTTCTTTTTCCCTCCCTTCATAACTTTTCAGCAAAAAAAATCCACCAAAGAATTGCTCCTTTGGTGGATAGAAAATTTGTATTAAAACAGGATTAATAACCTGGGTTCTGAACAATCTTCGGATTCGTATCCATCAGGTATTGTGGAATGGGCAATAATGAATTTTTAGAAGGAATGAAACCTTTAGCGCCCAATACCGCTGCCGCTTTACCCCATTGTACCAGTTTGGCAAAGCGCTGTCCTTCGCGCGATAGTTCATTTTTCCATGCCTGTTGAACACCGGCAATTGCCAGCGCCTGATCAGCATAACCAACTATTGGCTGATTACTGCGGGCCAGCACTGTATTAAGCAGGTTGGCATTCAGATCGTTCATAGCAAAACGCGCTTCTGTATTGATCAGCAATACTTCGGTATAGCGGCCAATAGGATTGAAAGTTTTTGACTTGCCATCATTAAAAAATGATGCATAAGCTACAATACTTGGATTAACATTCCATACGATCTCCATGTTATCATCGCCAACAAAAATACTGCCTGTAGGCATCAATTGATAAAGGCCGCCTTCTATCAGGTTATCGGAAAATTGTTTGGCTCTCGCATAATCGCCTTGCGCCATGGCTACCCGGGCCATCAACAACCGGCATGCGTCGGCATTAATGCGGCGATGATCGGCGTTCACATATCGGGTAGGCAAATATGCAATACCTGCTGCCAGATCATCCTTGATAAATGTATAGGTATCTGCCAAAGTTGAACGGCTCAGGTTATTGTTGGTGGGGCCGGTTTGCAAAGGCAATCCGCCAAAATAAGTAGCCAGTTCCAGACAAACATAACCGCGCAACCCTTTTGCTTGCCCAACAAGGTTGTTCAAATCTGTTGTTGACGGATTGAGAGCTGGTACATAATTGATCAGTCTGTTCAGCATGGAAATATAGCTATACCCATTCTGCCAAATGCTGGTTGTATTAATATTAGTTGGTGTTATTGTAAAATTGTCCAACTCACAAAAGCTGCTCAGCGTACTGCAATCTGCATCATCACTTAAAACACCATCTACTACCGTTTTAAACTGTTGCCAGTTGCCGATACTGGTATAAATGTTATCCAGGTAGGCTTGTGCTTCCGCTATACTGGTAAATGGGGCGGCTACTCTATTCTTTACATAACCGATCAATGATTTTACCTGCACAGTTTTATTACTGGCCACTATTACATCAAAAGGCACCCAGGTTTTGTCATCTGTAGTAATGACGCCATCAAAATTCACATCCATGAATTTAAAATCACCAACCACTTCACCGCTCAACCAGGGATTATTATTTATTTGATTTTGGTCCTGAAAAATGCCTACCGGTCTATATGCAAGCAGCTTGCCATTGATCATTTGCGGTTCAATATAATTGAACTTGTCATCTTTTTTTGTAACCAGGTAATAGGTACCAGGCGCCAGGCCGCCGAATAATATTTTACCACTGACTGAGGTTTTACCGGTAAATGCAGGGGTTTGATTGTTGATAAAATCACTGCGGCTGTAATACAACGCAACGTCTGCATTGGCTACTACCTTACCTGATGTATCGGTAGTGGACCACTGGGTAGCATCGTATACAGTGATCTCTACATTGCCCGCCTTTTTACAAAGCACGTTATCTATGGTAAACACCACGTTTGATGTTTCTTCTTTGCTGGTCAATATCAATGCGCCATGCACATAGATCTTATCACCATCGATCGTTATCGCCAACTCTTTTCCACTCAGGGTCAACAGTTTTTTACCATTGGTAAGGTCTGCTTTTTTAATAACGCCCTTTACCACATGGTCTTTCACTTCATCAGTTGTTAACGAGGTTGATTCAATACGGGCATTGGGATCGTAGCTGGTAATAGCATTATCGGTAGGTGCAAATACAGTGATCCCATTGCCAAGATCTGCCTCGGCAATAGTTGTTGCTTGAAAAGAACCGGCAAATGTCGCTAGCCCGGCCGTTGATGAAAGATAACCCTGTACTGCTTTAATGGTAGCGTTTACAGGTGGTGGTGCATCGGGCGAGTCTTTTTTTGAACAAGCCAACACCAATGTGAATAGAGCAAATAGGGTAATGATCTGTTTCTTAAGCATAGGTTTCGAATTATTATATCAGGTTTTTGGTAAGCGGGCAAATGTATAGTAATCACTCAGCACTTGCAATAGTCGAATAATGGTATTTTGGCACATAAAAAAACCCTCCCATGTGCGGGAGGGTTATGAGATATTAATTAATTATTTATTATTTACAATCTTCCTTTCGCAATTTCATCAACTACCGCAGGATCCAATAACGTAGAGGTATCGCCCAACTTATCTATTTCGCCTTCGGCAATCTTGCGCAAAATGCGGCGCATGATCTTACCGCTTCTGGTTTTAGGTAATCCGCTT
Organism: uncultured Niastella sp.; assembly: GCA_966243125.1. Classification (GTDB taxonomy): domain Bacteria; phylum Bacteroidota; class Bacteroidia; order Chitinophagales; family Chitinophagaceae; genus Niastella. The sequence goes on along the minus strand of CBIMFG010000212.1, from coordinate 2,923 downwards.
ACAAATTGAATTTTATCAGGCTTTGCAATGGCGCCAATAATGCGTGCAACGGTTTGAGTAATATCTTTCCTATCCAGATTTTGATCGCCGCCATGGGCGCCCTGGTAAATTACAAAGGCATATATACCCTGTCCTTTAATATCGTGCGGATATCCTACTACAGCGCTTTCCACTACTCCGGCATGCATGTTAATGGCATTTTCCACTTCGGCTGTACCAATGCGGTGACCGCTTACATTCAACACATCATCAACCCGGCCGGTTATCCGATAATTACCAACTTCGTCGCGCAGGCAGCCATCGCCGGTAAAATACAGGTTTTCGTATGTAGCAAAATAGTTCAGGCGGCAACGTTCATGATCGCCATAAGTAGTACGCAGCATACCTGGCCAGGGGAATTTTATACAAAGGTTACCGCTCACTGAGTTACCGGTAATTTCTTTCCCATTCTCATCAACCAGTATGGGTTGCACGCCAGGCAAAGGCAGGGTGGCATGGGCCGGTTTGGCTGGTGTTACACCTGCTAAATTCGAGATAAGGATACCACCGGTTTCTGTTTGCCACCAGGTATCAACAATAGGACATTTCTTTTTTCCAATATGCTCATCGTACCAATGCCATGCTTCTTCATTGATGGGTTCACCCACGGTACCCAATACTTTCAGGGAATCAAGGCTGCGCCCTTTCAATGGATCGAGCCCAAAGCCCATCAGGGAGCGAATAGCCGTAGGCGCGGTATACAACACATTTACTTTGTACTTATCAACAATTTCCCAAAACCTGCCGGCATCGGGCCAGGTAGGCACGCCTTCAAACATCAGCGAAGTAGCGCCGGCGCTTAATGGGCCGTATACGATATAACTGTGGCCGGTTATCCAGCCAACATCGGCCGTACAAAAATGCACATCGCCCGGCTGGTATTGAAACACATTTACAAAACTATAATTGGTATACACCATATAACCGCCAACAGTATGCACTACTCCTTTTGGTTTACCGGTTGAGCCGGAGGTGTATAAGATAAACAGCATGTCTTCGGCATCCATTTCTTCGGCGGGGCAATCAGGGTTGCCTTGTGTTTCCACCAGTTTTATTTCATCTTCCCACCATACATCGCGGCCTTTTATCATGCTAACCGCAGTACGGGTTCTTGTTAAAACAATCACTCTTTTTACAAAAGGGCATTGTACCAACGCATCGTCAATAACACCTTTTAATGGAATTTCTTTGTTGCCCCGGTAGGCGCCATCGCAGGTAACTACAAATTCAGCTTTGGCATCCTGCAGGCGGTCGGCAATGCTTTGTGCGCTAAAGCCGCCAAATACAACGGAGTGAATAGCGCCAATGCGTGCGCAGGCCAGTACTGCAATAGCCAGTTCGGGCACCATACCCATATAAATACAAATCCGGTCGCCTTTTTTAACGCCGTTGTTTTTAAGCACGTTGGCAAACTGACAAACTTTTGTGTACAGGTCGCGGTAGGTTAATACCCGGTGATGTTCTTCAGGATCATTGGGCTCCCAAATAATAGCAGGTTTATTGCCTAAAGTTTCGAGGTGACGGTCGATGCAGTTTTCGGTAATATTGAGTTTACCACCGGCAAACCATTTTATGGTTGGCTTTTTAAAATCCCATTCCAGTACTTTATCCCATTTTTTACGCCAGTAAAAAGTAGAAGCTATTTCGCTCCAAAAGCCTTCAGGATCGTTTACACTTTTCTCGTAAGCCGTTTTGTATTGGTCCGCTGTTTTTATCTGATAAGGATATGACATAACAATCTGTTTCCCTTTTAAAATTAGGGTGTCAAATTACGAAGAAAAAGCCAGTTCCGAGTTCAGAGTTCAGAGTTCCGGGTTCTTGGTTTTTGTATTTGTATTGGCTTATAGCTTATAGCTTGCAGCTTGAGGCTTGTATTTTGTGCCTTACACTTGTTAGCATTCAAGCACATTATTTTGTTGGTTTAACTTGTGCCTTGTATCTTGAGTCTTGGGCCTTATTAAGAACCCGCTTCCCATATGACGCAACCATCAGAAACAAAAAAGATCTGGCAGGTGATCGCTGCCTCTTCAGTAGGCACCTTAATTGAATGGTACGACTTTTACATCTTTGGTAGCCTGGCTACCGTTATTGCTGAACAGTTTTTTCCAAAAACAAATCCAACCGCAGCGCTTCTTTCAACACTGGCCACCTTTGCAGCCGGGTATTAATCCTTATGGGCGGTTCTACCTTTGCCATTGGATTAATACCCGGCTATGCCACTATTGGTTTTGCGGCCCCGCTACTGGTATTGTTGCTACGCTTATTACAGGGCCTGGCATTGGGTGGTGAATATGGTGGTGCGGCCACTTATGTAGCCGAACATGCACCGCCGCACCGGCGTGGTTATTATACCAGCTGGATACAAACCACCGCCACACTGGGTTTGTTTCTTTCACTGGGCGTTATATTGATCACCCGGCACTATCTGGCTGCCGATCTTACTACCTCCATTCAACGCTTTAACGACTGGGGCTGGCGTATTCCCTTCTGGGCATCTATTCTGCTGGTTGTGGTATCCATTTATATTCGCATGCGGATGAATGAATCGCCTTTGTTCGCCAAATTAAAATCAGAAGGAAAAGTATCGGTTAATCCATTAAAAGAAAGTTTTGGTCATAAGGCCAATCTTAAAATGGTTTTACTGGCATTGTTTGGCGCTACCATGGGCCAGGGTGTGGTATGGTATACCGGCCAGTTTTATGCACAAAGCTTTTTAGAAACCGTTTGCCATATAGATTTTGATCAGTCACGCACCATCATCATTTGGGCTATTTTATTTGCCACACCATTCTTTGTAGTGTTTGGTGGCTGGAGCGATAAAGTAGGCCGTAAATGGATCATGCTGGTTGGTATGCTGGTAGCAGTATGCTCGTATCAATATATC
>CBIMFG010000211.1:0-6777 GCA_966243125.1 uncultured Niastella sp. | reverse complement strand
AGAAATTCAAAGTATACGAAGATGAAGCAGAAGCCAAAGAGGTAGCTAACCGCCGTGCACAGATCTTACGCGAACAAGGTATACGTACCAAGAAACATATCACGCTCGATGAAATTGGCCGTCGTTTGGCATTAGGAAACTTCAAACAGTTGAACCTGATCCTGAAAGGCGACGTGGATGGTTCGGTAGAAGCGTTGAGCGACTCATTACAAAAACTGTCAACCGAAGAGATCGTTGTATCAGTTGTTCACAAAGCAGTAGGTGCTATCAGCGAAAGCGATGTAATGCTGGCAACAGCATCCGACGCCATCGTTGTAGGTTTCAACGTGCGGCCTTCAACCCAGGCTAACAAACTGGCTGAATCTGAAGGTGTGGAAATCAAGTTGTACTCTATCATCTACAACGCTATTGAAGAGGTGAAGAGCGCGATGGAAGGGATGTTGGAACCGAAGATCACTGAAAAGATCGTGGCCAACGTGGAAGTTCGCAACGTATTCGTGTTTGATAAAGCTACCGTTGCAGGTTGTTATGTACTCGATGGTAAGATCCTGCGTAACTCTAAGATCCGCGTAATTCGCGACGGTATCGTAGAGTATCCTAAAGGTGAAGGACAAAGCGCTGAACTGCAGTCTTTGAAACGCTTTAAGGACGACGTGAAGGAAGTGCCATCAGGTATGGAGTGCGGTTTAACCGTTAAAAACTTCAGCGGCATTAAAGTAGGCGACATAATTGAAGCGTTTGAACTGGAAGAAGTAAAACGCACATTATAATTGTAGCAGGTTACAGGTTTTCAGGTTTCAGGGAAATGCCACAAACAGGCCCTGTAACTTGCAACTTGTAACCTGTATCATTTTGTTCCACACCAATCTTTTGTTAAATAACCTTCTTTTCCTTATAAATGGTAGGGGAACTGTTAAATTTGGCCCTGTCTCTTTCAAAAATATTCAGATGAAGTCTGTTTTTACCTTTATTACCGCCTTGCTTTTTGTAACCATTGCGGTAGCCCAGGCCCCACGTAAAGTTGTTGCCGATAAAATTGTAGGCATTGTGGGCGATAAGATCATCTTAAAATCAGATGTGTATAACGATATCCTCGACCGTCAACGCCGTGGAGAACCGGTTCCTGAAAACGCCAACTGCGCCATTATGGAGCAGATTCTCACGTTAAAGGCATTGGTGCTGCAGGCCGAAAAAGACTCTATACAGGTTGGCGACGATGAAATTGATGCCTTGCTCGATAACCAGATCCGCGGTTTCGTTCAAATGTACGGTTCAAAAGAAGCCCTGGAAGAAATTGCCGGCCGTACCGTTTACCAGATAAAAGAAGATTTTCGCCAAACCTTTAAAGAAAGGAAGCTTGCTGAGCGGATGCGCGATAAGATCGTTGAGAATATCAAGATCACCCCACAGGAAGTAAAGGAGTATTTCTCAAAGAAAGACCAGAAAAGCCTGCCTTATTATGAGTCGCAGGTGGTGATTGGTCAAATTGTAATGACTCCCAAACCCAGCCGCGACCTGGAAAAACTGACCCAGGATGAATTAAACGACTTTAAAAAGCAGGTGGAATCAGGTCAGCAGAAATTTGAAACCCTTGCTAAATTATATACCCAGGACCCAGGTAGTAAAGAGAATGGTGGCCAATACTCCATTAACCGTACAGAAAAACAATGGGACCCTACCTGGTTAAGCAATGCCTTCCGGCTTAAAGAAGGACAAATATCGCCCGTGTTCAAATCAAAATTTGGCTACCACATCATTCAAATGGTAAGCCGTGCCGGTGACGATGCCATTATTCGCCACATCTTACGGGTACCTTCCATCACCGATGATGAAATAAACGAAGCTGTTAATAAACTCGATTCAGTACGTGCTAAACTGATTGCCGGTACAGTAACTTTTGGTGAAGCTGTTGCCAGATACAGTGATGATGAAGGCAGCAAGTTTACCGGTGGTTATATTCAGAACCAGGCCGGCTCAACCTTTTTGGAATTAAGCCAGCTCGATAAAGACCTGGTTGAAATGCTGGCAAAATCGGGAATAAAACCAGGTGAATATTCAAAGCCTACTCCTTATACCGATGAAAGAGGTAAAAAAGGTGTACGCATTGTTTACCTGAAAACCCGCACCGAGCCACACGTTGAAAATCTGAAAGACGATTATGACCGCCTGGCTAAAGATGCAGTGGAAGTAAAAAAACAAAAAGCACTGGAAGCCTGGTTTGCTACAAAGATCCCGGCCTATTATATTATGATAGATGACGAGTTTAAAGGTTGCAGCACTTTGAGCAACTGGACACAATACGCATCAACCGGAAATAAATAATTCGCGTAAGAATTTATAGGTAAGCCCCAACGGAAGCGTTGGGGCTTATTGTTTATACAGGTGTATGGGTAGGAAGCCTAACTATTTTGTGCAAAATAGTGGTTATATGCTTTTGAGATAATGCGTTACTCATTGTAATAAATAATCATACAATTGTAAGTGAAAACACTTAAATGACTTAGAAAAGACCGTCCCGTGTCTGGCATAAACGAGCTTTTAAGTATTTTGTATAAGTATTTACATGTAAATATTAATTCAAAATTTATCATGTAAAGCTGCAATATGCTGTATGCTAAAACAGTCGAAGAAATCCATTCCTGAAGTAGCCTTTGATTATACCGCCCTTAGCCTGCAAACAGACATGGCGGGTATCATCTTATCAGCTTCAGCTGACTTGCTTTCTTTTACTGGCAAGCATCAGGAAGAACTGATTGGCAGGTCATTTAAAAAAATTATTGACGCTGCTGATAAGCCTAAATTACAGGCAATACTGAATACTGGTACCGGTATTGATACCGGTTTAAACATACAACTGGCCCTAAAGGGGAAAAAAGGCGTACGGCATGTAGGGTTCAACGCTTTGTGCCAGCAAAACAATTCCAAAGCAAAAGAGGTAATAACCTGGAACGCCGTTCCGGAAGAGAATACAGTCGCCCTTCTTGAAGCCGCCCGGCAGGAATTAAAAGAAGTTACAGAAAGATATAAAGCATTTGTACAACAAAGTTCAGAGATCATCTGGCGTTGCGAGTTACAAACACCGGTAAACGTTAGTGATCCCGAAGAAAAACAAATACAACAATTGTTTGAAGGGTGTTTGGCCGAATGCAATGATCAGATGGCGCATTTTTATGGCTATGAAAATGCCAGCGATATTATTGGAAAAAAGGTCTCGGTTTTCTTTGATCCCAGCGAACCAATAACCCAGGAAGTAGTAAAGGAGTTTATACAGCAAGGCTATAAAATATACCGCCGGCTTAGCATGCATATTGATCACCAGGGAAACAAACGATACTTTTTGAATAACCTGGTGGGCGTAGTGGAAAACGGACAATTATTACGTGTTTGGACCACACAGAATGAAATTACCCAGTTGCGCATGGCTGAAAAAGCCAGCCGCTACCAGGCCAGCGTGCTGGAGAATATGTTTGATGCCGTGGTTGCCTGTGATGCCAACTACCGGGTTAAAAGCTGGAACCAGGCAGCAGAAAAACTGTTTGGCATGAGCGCCACAGTAATAATGGGCCATACGTTACAGTCATTAATAAAGTTTTCTTTTAATGGCATTACCAGTACCCAACTGGTAGAGGAGTTGTATGGCACTGGCGCGTGGAGTGGAGAAATTACATTCATCAGACCATCTGACGGAAAGAAAATAATATTCTGGTCATCGCTTTCGTTGTTAAAAAACCATAAGGGGCAGGTAACCGATATTATTGCCATCAATAAAGACCTTACTGATCGTAAAAAGCAGGAACAGATGCTGGAGTTGGAACGGCGGGTGTTGGAAATAAATGCCCAACCGGCAGCTTCACTAAAAGCAACCATCGACTATTTCCTGAGCGGGATTGAAAAAACCTTTACCGACATGATCTGCTCTGTGATCATGTTGAATGAAGACAAGCAAACCGTTATGCATTTGTCGGGACCCAGCCTGAGTGAGGAGTTTGCGCGCGGATTAAATGGTTTGCGTATAGGCCCCTTTGTGGCCTCCTGCGGTACCGCTATTTATAGAAAGGAACGGGTGATCACAGTTGATGTGGAAACCGATCCTTTATGGGAGAATTACAAAGGTTTTGCCCTGAAGTTTGGTTTGCGGTCCTGCTGGTCGTTCCCCATCTTAAACTCAACAAACGATGTACTGGCTACTATTGCCGTGTATCACAAGTACCCTGCTACCCCAACCGAAACTGAGTTGAGTGTATTTGAGCGGGTGATCAGCTTACTGCGGATAATCATTGAAAATAAAAATGCCGAACTAAAAATAAGATTGAGCAACGAACGGTATTTGCTGGTGACCAAAGCCACCAACGATGCCATTTGGGATTGGGATGTAAATACCAACAGCCTGTATTGGGGCGAAGGCATTTATACCCTGTTTGGCTTAAAACCCGGTTATGTAGATAACGCCTCTCATTTCTGGGAAAATTGCATTCACCCCGATGACCGCGACCGCGTGGTAAACGGGTTGAACAAGTTTATAGCCGAGAGTACTTCAAAGATCTGGGAAGATGAATACCGGTTTATAAAACCCAGTGGCGAATATGCCCTGGTGTTTGACCGGGGGTTTTTGATCTATGACCACAGCGGTAAAATTTCCCGGATGGTGGGATCCATGCAGGATGTTACCGATAAAAAAGAACTGGAAAGAAAATTATTAAAACAGCAGGTTGATAAACAAAAACTGATTGCCCAGGCAGTAGTAAATGCCCAGGAAAAAGAACGGGCCGAAATTGGTAAGGAATTGCATGACAATGTGAACCAGATACTGTCAACAGCTAAGTTATACCTTGAACTGGCAGAAACAGACGACACCAGCCGGATGGAGCTGATAAAACGCAGTACAAATAATATTTCTGATGCTATTAATGAGATTAGGACAATTTCCCGGTCGCTGGTGCCACCAAGTATTGGTGATCTGGGGCTCATAGATTCAGTACAGGACCTGGTGGAGAATATAAAAGCCACACGCCGCCTGCACGTGGAGTTCTATTATTCCGGAACAATTGACAATATCCTGGATGAAAAGCGGAAGCTGATGCTTTTTCGCATCATTCAGGAGCAGATAAATAACGTTTTAAAGCATGCTGCTGCCAAGAACCTGGTCATTGAACTGATTGCCGATAGCGAAGGTCATGCGGTTGACCTTACGATCAGTGATGATGGTAAAGGATTTGAATTGGATAAAGTGCGCTCGAAAAAAGGAGTTGGCCTATCTAACATAGCCAGCCGCGCCCAACTATTCAATGGAAGTGTAAATATTGTAACAGCACTGGGCGAAGGATGTAAGTTGAAAATTAATGTCCCTATTTCGAATATCTAAATCCCCTTATTGATTATGGAAAAAATTAGTGTTTTAATTGCGGATGACCACAAATTAATACGGGAAACCTGGAGTTTTATCCTGAATAACGATCCCCGCTTTACTGTTGTGGCCGAATGCGGCGACTCGGAGCAGGCGGTGGAAATGGCCAAGAACAAGAAACCCCAGATTGTGTTGATGGATATTAACATGCTGCCTATATCCGGGTTTGAAGCCACTGAAAAGATCAGGAAGGTTTCACCGGCATCCCGCATTATCGGTATCTCTATGCACTCGCAACCAGCCTATGCTAAAAAAATGTTGCAGATTGGCGCGCGTGGTTATGTTACCAAAAACTCTTCCAAGGAAGAAATGATTAACGCTATTTTGGAAGTACATAGCGGTAACAAATACATCTGCGATGAAATAAAGAATAATATTTCTGAGCTGGTGCTGGAAGAAAATAAGGATGTGCCGAATGTAAACGCCCTTACTGAGCGTGAAATTCAGATCATCAACCTTATTAAGGAAGGACAATCATCAAAAGAGATTGCGATGAGCCTGAATATTTCTTTAAAAACAGTAGAAGTACACCGGCATAATATTCTGAAAAAGTTGAAACTGAAAAACTCAGCTTCACTGGTAAACTTTATTAATAATGTAGCTACGAGTATGTAGTTGTGTGTAATGCACATTTATATAAACAGTGTAGCTAATATTTAGTATTAAGAATATAAAGGACAATTAATCGCCAATATGGGGGATTTGCATTAATCATCTAGGGGTAAACCTTTAGATACTGCTGAAAAAATTCATTAAGTGTTTAAAAGACATGGAATAAAATGTGAATTCTTTCAGAAAATTTAAGAAGTTTGTGCTACCAATATCTATAGTAAAAGATCAAATAAAATCCAACGTCCGTAGTCCAAAGATCCTATTGAAAGATGAACCGTCCAATGCCTGTTTAAATTAAAAAACAAACCGGCGCAGATATTGATCCAATGTCCTGATGAGGAACAACCCCCATACCTATGAAGACTGGGGGTTTTTTTCATTTTTCTCTAACACTTCTACACGCTGTCACATTTCTTCTTTTCCTTAATTACTTGTAGCTTTGCGCTTTCTTTTCATAATTCGGGAGTAATACATGAGTGATGCAATAAAGCATGAATGCGGTTTAGCATTCGTTCGTTTAAGAAAGCCGTTCTCCTACTATTTACAACAATACGGTACAGTAATGTGGGGCCTTAACAAGCTGTACCTGCTCATGGAAAAGCAACACAACCGAGGCCAGGATGGCGCCGGTGTGGCCGCTGTGAAGTTGAACGTGGAGCCTGGTTATCCCTTTCTCTCCCGTGTTAGAAGTGCTGCCAATCAGCCAATTGCAGATATTTTCAGCAAAATAAATGCAGAAGTGAAGGAGCTGGAAAAATACC
>CBIMFG010000210.1:0-6805 GCA_966243125.1 uncultured Niastella sp. | reverse complement strand
CATCGGGTGTACACCGCCGGCATCGCGGCTTTGATTTACATCGGCGCCGGTATATTTAAAATCATTGGGGAATACATCAATCACCTTTACTACAAAGTCGGCATCGGTTGTTGATATGCTGGTAAGCAAATCAGCCACCACCGTTCCAGCCAATGAAAGATCATTGTTCAACACTTCTGTTTGAAAGGTGAGGACATCGTTACGGCGGCTGGCGAAACGTTGGTCATCGGTCATGTAATCGCGGGTTCGGGTAAAGTGAACGTCTTCTGTATACGGAACCGGATGCGCAGGATCGCTTACATATTCAGTAAAACTGTTTTTGGTGGCTGGTTTTTCCCAACCCAGTTTACCATCGGCCTGCAAATAAATGCGTTCATCTTTTTTATCGGCAGGTGGCCAGGTTTCAAATTGTTTCCATTCATTGGCGCCACTGAAGAAGATGGTAGCTTCTGCCAGTTTCGAAATATCGCCTTTACCTTTCAGGTAATAATTGAAGAAAGGTATTTCAATATTGTTCTGGTACCAGATGCTGGTATTAAACCCAAAACGAACATTGCCCATATGTGTGCCATCTTGTGACGACCATTGGCCATGGTACCAGGGCCCCATCACGAGGCGGTTTGTGTTCTTTGCTTTTTTCTCAATAGCTTCATAGGTTCTCCAGGCGCCAAAACAATCTTCTGCATCAAACAAACCACCCACTACCATGGTAGCAGTACCAGCAGGTACATTGTTAGTAAAGTTCCGCACGTTGCGGGCCTTCCACCAGTCGTCGTAATTGGGATGCGCATACAGGTCTTTCCAGAAGGCCAGGCTATCGCCGGTGAGCTTCATAAAGTTTTTTAAAGCGCCTATGCGCAGATAAGATTCATAATTGTCGTTGTCGGGAATTTTAATGGTTTGTTTAGGCCCTACCTTAACAGGGGCGGGACGTGGATACCCAAAGCCGCCGCTGTAAAACGACCAGCCATCCATAACGAAGAAGGCGCCATTGTGGTGGAAGTCATCGCCCATAAACCAATCAGTAACCGGCGCCTGCGGGCTTACGGCTTTTAATGCCGGATGGCCGCTCAATGCTGCCATAGTGGAATAAAAGCCGGGATAGGAAATACCCATCACGCCTACATTGCCATTGTTGTTGCCAAGGTTTTTTATAAGCCAGTCAATAGAATCATAGGTATCGCTGGCTTCATCAATATCCTGCGGTGTTTTTTTATTGGGGTTAAAAGGGCGTACATCAACAAAGGCGCCCTCGCTTGCCCAGCGGCCACGTACATCCTGCATTACGATGATGTAATTTTCGCGTCCGTAATACTTGAAATAGCGGTTGGTTAATCCGTACCAGAATTTATCTTCACCATAAGGCGAACAGCTATAGGGCGTACGCAAATAAAGAATGGGATGTTTTTCCGTAGCATCTTTTGGAATGTACATGGCAGTAAACAGTTTTATGCCATCCCGCATGGGGATCATCACTTCTTTTTTGGTGTAGTTATCGCGTACCCAGGTTGAATCCTGTTCGCTCTGGGCGTTTGCTGAAAGTATAAAGAGTAGGGCCGAAATGAAAAGAAATAATTTTCTCATGATTAGCTCTTAATTTAGATCATTAAATGTAAGTTGAAAAGTTGAGAAGTTGACGGGGTTAACAAGAGTACACTTATCTCGTTTACCCATTAACTTTTCAAACTGTTAACTCGTTAACTTATTAACTTTAACAACCATGTCATCAAAACGTAGAAAATTTCTACACTCATCACTGCTTGGGTCACTGGGTTTGTTTGCCGGAAAAAAAGCCCTGGCCCAACCGGTTGAAACCATATACGCCCCCACAAAAAATGAACCCATCGTAATTTCTACCTGGGATTTTGGTAAGGCTGCCAATACGGAGGCCTGGACTGTTTTGGGCAAGGGCGGCCGTGCATTGGATGCAGTAGAAGCGGGAGTAAAGATCCCTGAAGCCGATCCCAATAACCAATCGGTAGGCTATGGTGGGTTGCCCGATCGTGATGGACGTGTTACGCTCGATGCCTGCATCATGGATGATCAATATAACTGTGGTTCGGTAATGTGCCTGGAGAATATCATGCATCCCATTTCGGTTGCCCGGCTGGTTATGGAAAAAACACCGCATGTGGTGTTGGTAGGTGATGGCGCGTTGCAATTTGCTTTGGCGAATGGGTTTAAAAAAGAAAACCTGTTAACGCCTGAAAGCGAAAAAGCCTGGAAGGAATGGTTGAAAACATCGAAGTACGAGCCTGTTATTAATATCGAAAACAAGTTGCACAAACCCGCAAGCGAGGCAAATATGCCGGGCGGCCCCAATAACCACGATACCATTGGCATGATTGCCATGGATGCCAACGGCAATTTCAGCGGCGCCTGCACTACCAGCGGAATGGCTTACAAAATGCATGGCCGGGTAGGCGATTCGCCTATTATTGGCGCGGGGTTGTATGTGGATAATGAAATTGGCGCCGCTACATCAACCGGCGTGGGTGAAGAAGTGATCAGGATCGTTGGTTCGCACCTGGTGGTGGAGTTAATGCGGCAGGGACTGGCGCCGGAAGCTGCCTGTAAAAAAGCAGTGGAACGCATTATAAGCCGCAGTGCGGCCAAAGCAAAAACTTTGCAGGTTGGTTTTATCGCCATCAATAAAAAAGGCGAATACGGCGGGTATGCTTTGCAGAAAGGATTCTCTTATGCGGTGAAAACAGGTAAAGAAGAGAAATTGGTGCCAGCGAAAAGCATTTATTAAAAGAGAGTTGTTCCGAGTTCCAGGTTCCAAGTTCCAGGGACTTTGAACTCTGAACTCGGAACTTGAAACTTTGAACTACAAATTATGTTATTAGAAGTTTGTGCGTTTAACTTACCGTCTTCAATCATAGCCGAAAAAGTAGGCGCAAAACGGGTAGAGTTATGTGAGAACCCGGCCGATGGCGGTACTACGCCTTCTTATGGAACTATAAAACAAACGCGTGAGAAGATCGGTATTTCGTTGTACCCGATTGTGCGGCCAAGAGGCGGTAATTATTGCTATGATGACAATGAGTTTGCTATCATAAAAGAAGATATCCTGTTATGCAAACAGCTGGGCTGCGATGGTATTTCAACCGGCATTTCAAAACTGAACGGGGAAATAGATACGGAACGGTTAAAGCGAATGGTGGAGTGGGCCTATCCCATGGGTGTTACCTGTCACCGCGTATTTGATGCTACGCCCGATCCATTGCAGGCGCTGGAAGACATTATAACCTGCGGGTGTGAACGCATATTAACCAGCGGGCAACGGTCTTCCGCCCCCGAGGGTATTGAGCTGCTGGCCAAACTGATTCAACAGGCCGATGGACGTATTATCATTATGCCTGGCGCCGGCGTTCGCGCCAGCAATATTGAAATGCTGATCAATGAAACAGGCGCTACCGAATTTCATACTTCGGCAAGAATGACGGCGCCTGACCCGGTTACGTTTCGCAATCCGGCCATTCTCGATGCTACCAATTGGTATCTGGCCAATGAGGAAGAACTCAATAATATAATGGAAGTGTTGATGCAGAATGGTTAAATGTATTAAACAAAAGGCCCCGTGCGCCGGGCAAACAGGGCCTTTCAGTTATAGGTGCCTGTTTATTTGATCTTCGTTCCCAGCCAGCTGTTACGGAATTGCAAAAGCTCGCTGCTGGTGCTTAAACCAGCCTGTTCAAAGGTGGTAAGCGAGATCATGGGATTTTCTGCCAGTATAAGCGACGTGTTTATATTTTCATTACGATGTTTGTAATGGATGGTGATATAATCACCTGGTTTATGCGTGGCAATTATCTCATTGATATCGGCAGCACGGGCAACCAGTTTGCCGTTTATTTGCGTGATCACATCACCAAAATCGATACCGGCATTGTACAGCGGAGTTCCTATAATAGTATTGTTACTGATCTTTGTGGTGTTCTCTTCATATTGCACCTGACCCAGCCATGCTTTACCGGGGTTTTGTTTTTTTAACAGGATGCCTGCTTTGGCCAACAGGGGCGCATAATCAAATGATTCATGACCGTTCACATAACGCGTGAAGAAATCGGCTGCAAAGGTTTTGTCGCGGGTAACATCACCCAGTACTTCTTCCAGTCCCGGAATGGTATAAGCGATCTCGGTTTTGCCAAAGCGTTTCCATAAAGCAGTCATATAATCATCCAATGTAAGCTGGAATTTGGTGCGCAGGGTTAGATCCAGTGCTAATGCAATAGCGCCGCCATATGGATAATAAGAGCTGTACATGTTGGGGTAATTGGTGCGGTCGATGGCTATGCCTGCATCTACAAAAACCGCATCACGGCTCATTTCAACAGGAGAAAAGCGCTTAGCGCCTGCCGCTATTTCTTTTGAATAGATCAGGCCGGTAAAAGATCCCATCAATCCTTCTATGGATTTTATCCGGGCCCTGTGTAACAACAGTTCACCATAATACTGCGTAAATCCTTCTGCACACCACAGTTCATTGCTCATATTACTTTTTTCAAAATTGAAAGGTTCCAGCGTTTTGGGTCGAATGCGTTCTACATTCCAGTTATGAAAGAACTCATGCGCAAAAACATCCAACTGATCGTTGGCGCCCGTAAATTCTGATGGCAAACTGATCATAGTAGAGTTGCGGTGTTCCATACCATCGCCATCAACATAAGGGTTAATGCTGGCAATAAAGGTATAGGTACCATAATCGTATGCAGGTACTTCGCCAAACACCGCCTGCTCTTCTTCAACAAGGCGTTTTAATTTGGTGGCGAACGAACCAGCCAGGGTATCGGTAGTTTCTGCTTCCAGCGCTAATCTGAACTGGTAGTTCTTTCCGTCAGGATTTTTAATAGTCCATTCTTTCCAGTGCAGGTTACCGATCTTGGTAGGACAATCCATAAAGTATTGTAAATCGGGAGCGGTGAATTCCATTGGGTCGGCAGTAGGCTTCAGTTGTGTGGCGATGGTCCATTTTTTACCAAGAGGTGTCTTGAAGCCAATGGTGATGGGAGCTTTATCATAGCCTTTGATCCACATAAATATCGACGGCATGTTGAGATGGATGCTGTTGACATCGATACCAGAGTAGGTGCCGTCGGGCGAGGCGGCGTATACAGTATAATATAAAAAAACGGTACCGTTTTGTTTCGGTACTTCCCAAACATCGCCATCAATGCGGTTAATGGTAAGTTCCTTGTTATATACGTCGATTGCATGCACATCGTATACGTTCTTACCAAACTCGTGGGTGGCGTAGCGGCCAGGGGAGGAGCGGCTCATGCGGAAAACCGCTTTGCCGGGTGCAATACCCGAAACCGTCATGGAAATGTAGGCCTCGTGGTGTTGAATATTGGGGAAGCTTACTGAATAATCGATCTTTTGGGCATAGGTATGCGAAAACCATAGTACGGCCAGGATCAGGAAGATTCTTTTTATCATAATCAATTTGTATTGTAGGGATCGAGCTACAATTTACAGGAAAATGCGTCTTTTCCTTAAATTTGATACAAATGCGTGTACTATGACGGATCGTGAATTGCGTTTTATGCAGGCTGCTGTTGACCTGGCCCGTAGTGGGATGAACAAAGGGGTAGGAGGGCCGTTTGGCTGTGTTATTGTAAAGGGCGATGCTATTGTAGGCAAGGGCTGTAACAGTGTGGCCAGTTCTAATGACCCCACGGCACATGCCGAAGTGGTAGCCATCCGCGATGCCTGTAAAAACCTGCAAACCTTTCAGTTGACCGATTGCGAAATATATACTTCCTGCGAACCCTGCCCCATGTGTATGGGCGCTATTTACTGGGCCCGGCCCAAGAAAGTGTACTTTGCCGCTACCCGGCACGATGCGGCTGCGGCGGGTTTTGACGACTCGCTTATATACCAGGAATTAACGGCGCCCTTTCAGGACCGCATTATTGAATGTGTAAATCTTGGGAGGGAAAGTGCAATAGAAGTATTTGGGGAATGGAATGATAAAGCGGATAAAATAGTTTATTAGTTCTTATAAACCCATTTTCTTTATAACGATGTAGGCAATAACAATTATTATAAGAATAAACGCTAATGAAATGTACGTCCACAAACTTAAGTCGATCTTTCTTTTTTCGCGGCGGTTCTTCTTTTCCCTGATGTAGGTAGTTAATTCTTTATTCAGCTGATCAATATAACCTTCCAGCTTTTTATTGCTGGTGCCGCTCATTTGTTGCAGCCCTTCCAGGGCTTCGTTCTCAAAGTCATTGTCAACCATCCACATTTCCACCTCATGTTTTTCCTGGTCACTCAATTTGCCGCTTAAGTAATCCATCAACTTTTGGTTGTCAATGTCTTTGTTGCTATTGCCTAATATGTTCAGTAAATCGTTGTTCATTGTTTCATTCGTCAATATACCTTCATTAGACCCGGGTTTTTATGATTGGTTTAGTTTTCGGTCCATTAAGATCTTCAGATTGCGTTTGCCGTTCTGGATATAACTTTTTACCTGCATCAGGCTAAAACCCGTTTGGTCGGCAATTTCATTGTACGATCGTTTTTCCAGGTAAAACAAAGTTACGCACTGTTTTTGGTCTTTATTCAGTTCCTGCAGGCATTCCTCCATCATTTCCAGTTGCCGGTCTTTTTCCAGGTGCGGGGCCAGTCCGGGATCGTTTTCGGGGGTAATGGCCATTTCATCCCTTATTTCGGCCGGTGTACGGGCCTGCTTATCGCGCAGCTTCATGAGGCAATGGTTTTTGGCCACCATGTACAGCCAGCTTTTAAAATACTCCACCTTGTATTTGTGCAGTTCGGTTATGGCTTTTAAAAA
>CBIMFG010000209.1:0-6813 GCA_966243125.1 uncultured Niastella sp. | reverse complement strand
AGTTGCCTGAACGGAATTTGATACCATATTTGGTACGGTCAACCACTATTTTACCTGTAGCCGTAAGGGTATCGCCAGCAACGCTCACATTGGCATCGAAGCTAACAGGATGAGTAATGCCCTTAATGGTCAGATTTCCGGTAACGTGGTTGTTGTTCACTGAAGTGATCTCAAAGTCAGCTTCGGGGTATTGATCAATAGAGAAGAAGTCGTCTGAAGCCAGGTGACCATAAAACTGGGCATTGGTGGCGGGGTCAGTTACATCCAGGATCTTGATTGATGCAGTGTCGATGATAAATCGTCCACCAGTTATTTTACCATCACTTACTGCCAGGTTACCTTGTTTAACAGCAATGGTTCCCCAATGTGCGCCGGTTACTTTTCTACCGGTCCAATCGATATTGCTCTGAGCAACGGCGATCTCGAAATTTTGATTTTTCATTTTTGTGTGTTTTTTATTACCACACAAAGATGATACAGATCAGCGGCGTGATTGCGTGAGGTAGATCACATTTGAATGAGAAACAGTTGTTTGTGATGTAGATCACAATTGAATCAATGATGCAGGCGGCTGAGTGTTTCTCTTGAAACCCCCAGGTAGGCCGCTATCAATTGTTTGGGAACAATTTGATACAACTCTGGGTATTGCGCCATCAGCTCTTCATAGCGGTGCTTCACGTCGTTGTTCATTACACTCAATAGTCTTTTCTGCGAAGCCACATATCCCCAGTTGGTACGCCAGCGAAAAAAATGTTCTGCCTGGTGACACTCTCTGCACAGCGCCTCGCGGCTCTCGTTGGTCAGACTCAGCACCTCTGCATCGGTAATACAATCCACGCTAATGGTGGCTTTGGCGCCCGAATACAGGGCATTAAAATCCGACGTCCACCAGGTAGGCATGGAAAACTGAAGGATGAACATTTTCAGGTCATCATTTATGTAGAAAGACTTAAGACAGCCGCTCAGCACAAAATATTCCCGGGTTACCTTATCACCTGCGGTAATAATGGTTTGCCCTTTCTTATAGGATTGTAACTCAAACCGGTTGAAGAATTTCTCAAACTCTTCATCAGTAAGGGTGGCTATTTTGGCTACGTGTTCTTTCAGGATCTGTTTTGGCTCCATGGTGCAACAAATGTAGGTAATCTTAGAAATTTGTAATTCTTGCTGTAATCCTTGTACGTTCAAGGGGTGGTTCATGAGCCATCTTTGTGTAACAAAACAAAGAAAATAAATCATAAAACATTTAAAACAACAACTTATGAACAGCTTAAAAAACAAAGTAGCCTTAATTACCGGATCAGCAAGAGGTTTAGGTAAAGCCATCGCAGAACGTTATGCCGCTCTGGGCGCCGATATCGTTATTAATTATTCCCGCGACAAAGCTTCTGCCGAAGAAGTAGTAAATAATATTACAGCCATGGGTGCACGTGTTATCGCCGTTCAGGCCGATGTAAGCAAAGTGGCAGATATCAAACGCCTGTTCGAAGAAGCTAAAAAAGCCTTTGGTAAAATTGATATTGTTGTGGCCAATGCCGGTATAGAAATGGTGGAAACACCGGTTACAGAGTTTACAGAAGAACAATTCGACCGCCTGTTCGCTATCAATTCAAAAGGCGCTTATTTCACTATGCAACAGGCGGCGCTGAATGTTGAGAACAATGGCCGTATTATTTACATCGCCTCCAGCACCACTGCCTTCCCTATTCCCGGTATGGCTGTATATGGCGGCAGCAAAACGGTTCCCCGCTACCTGGTTGATGTATTATCAAAAGAAATTGGCCATCGTGGTGTAACTGTTAATACCATCATTCCTTTTGCGGTAGATCACTCCGGCATCTTTACTGATCCCAACAGTTATCCTGAACTGAGAAAATCATTGATCGAAAGCTGCCCTATGCATCGCCTGGCGGAGGTAGAAGACGTGGCCAATATTGCCGAGTTCTTCGCCAGTGATCTTTCTTCTTTTGTAAACGGACAACACCTGCTGGTTAATGGTGGGGCGAATCAATAATCCCTTATAACAAAAAGCCCGTTCCGGTCACCGGAGCGGGCTTTCTATATTGTATTTACTCGTCAACTTGTTAACTGATCAACTGGTTAACCTCCTACTTTATCAACGCTGTCAACGTTATCAACCCTATCAACCAGTTACCTATTTAATGATAACATCCTTCTTAACCACATTCCCACTCGTAGTATTCGGCTCATCTGGCTGACTACCACCCACACATATTTGCACTTTGCCAGTTAAAGGTTTACGCTGGCCGCTGGCATCTACATAAGAAAGATCATCAGGCTGTAAAATAAAACTGATCACTTTACTTTCTGCTGGCCGCAGGTTTATCCGCTGGTACCCTTTCAATGTTTTGAGTGATGTTTGTATGGCAGCATTTTGATTAACTACGTATACCTGTGCTACTTCATCACCAGCCATTTTGCCGGTATTGGTAACCCGAACAGTAACCTTAACAGCCTTTCCATTTTGCGCAGCAACAGGCATGGTTAATTGGTCATAGCGGAAGTTGGTATAGCTAAGCCCATAGCCAAACCCATACAATGGCTTGCCGGTAAAATACCGGTAAGTACGGTTCTTCATAGTGTAGTCTTCAAATGAAGGCAGGTCATTGTCGCTGCTGTAAAAAGTAACCGGTAAACGGCCCGAGGGATTATAATCGCCAAACAATACATCAGCCAATGCAGTACCTGCTGCCTGTCCGCCATACCAGGCATTTACAATGGCTGGGATATTTTGAGACTCCCAGGGTGTTGCCAGGGCGCTGCCCGTCATCATTACAAAAACAACGGGTTTGCCACTTGCCTGTAACACTTTCATTAACTCAGTTTGTATAGCTGGGAGCAAAATAGTAGTACGGTCGCCGCCATTAAAACCGGGATCGCTTACTTTCATTTCTTCGCCTTCTAACTGTGGTGAAATGCCACCAGCGAAAATAAAGGCATCTGCATCGCTGTATTTTTTCACCAGGGCGTTAAAGTCTGTTACACCCGGATGACCCGTATGCATTTTGATGGTAGCCTTGCCTTCGCCCTGCCAGTATTCCAGCACCAGGTTATACACCGAATCTTTTTGGGTGGTGAGTGTATAAGAAGCAATGTCCCTTGGCTTTCTGTTCCAGCTATTGAGAACCGTTTTACCATTTACGGTAAAACGATATCCGTCATCTGCTTCTACTTCAAAGGTAATAGCGCCATCACTGGTTGCTTTGTAGTTGGTAACATAACGGGCTGAAAAATCGTTGGCCCGCAAATTCCCCACGGCATTTTCTCCTTCCTGCCAGTCGTGCGCTACGTGTTGTTCAAAAACAGTAGTTACCGGTTCTCCATTCAACTCGCGGTTATTAAAATACATCGCTTTAAAACCTGGTTTGCCATCAATAGAACAGGCACTGCTGATGTCATCGTATTCCAACACATTATTGTTGGTATAATTAACCGCTCTTTCATATACCACCTGGGTATTAGCGCCTGCCTTATCTTTTATGCCCTGATACAGCGTAGTTAGTTTGGAAGGCGTTCCACTGTAATTGCCTAATGGAGCAATTACGTTGGTAGCATTCGGCCCTAACTCTACAATTTTCGTCAATCCCTTTTTTAGAGGCAAGGTGTTGTTGGCATTTTTTAATAACACAATCGATTCGTGCGCCATCAGTAATGCGTGTTTGCCATGTGCAGCCGACTCCAGCTCCGAAGCTGGTGCTTGTGCATACTTTACCATAGATGGCGGATCGAACATACCCAACCTGAACCGGATCATAAAGAGCCGTTTTACCGAAACATCAATTTGTTGTTCGGTTATTTTTTTATCTTTCACTGCCTGCACCAATGCCCTGTAGGCTTCGTTGCCGCAGTCGATATCCGTTCCATGAAAAACAGCATCGGCCGAGGCTGAGGCCGCATCCGGATGTGTTTTATGATTTCTATAAAAATCATCGATGGCGCCGCAATCTGATGTTACGTAGCCTTTAAAGCTCCATTGGTTGCGTAAAATATCTGTCATTAAAACATCGCTGGCGCAACAGGGCTGTTTTCTAAAGGCGTTATAGGCGCACATAACGCCAGCCACTTTTGATACGGTCACCAGTTTCTTAAACGATGGCAAATAAGTATCCCACAGATCATACGGCGTTACATCCACATCAAATACATGTCGGGATGGCTCGGGCCCGCTGTGCACTGCATAGTGTTTAGCGCAGGCTGCTGCATGCAGGTATTTGGGATCGTTGCCTTGCAGGCCGCGTACAAATGCATCGGCCAAGGTACCGGTGAGATATGGATCTTCACCGTATGTTTCCTGTCCCCTGCCCCAGCGCGGATCACGGAAAATATTTATGTTGGGCGTCCAGTAGGTAAGCCCCAGGTAACGGTCTTTTGTTTTTCCGGCAGCTATCGCTTTGTTTTGGATCACCCGGCCTTCTACGGCTGAGTAATCGGCCATTTTATACAATGCAGCCGTATCCCAGGTAGCAGCCATGGCAATGGCCTGCGGATAAACAGTTACGTTGTACGGGGTTCGTGCTACGCCGTGAAGCGTTTCGTTCCACCAGTCGTATGCCGGAATGCCAAGCCGGGGTATGGCGGGCGCTGCATTGAGCATTTGCGCCACTTTTTCTTCCAGCGTAAGGCGGCTAACCAGGTCGTTTACCCGTTGTTCAAAAGAAAGATGATAATCCTGAAAAGTGAATGTACTGTTTTGCGCCTGCAGCTTTGTACATAGCAGCAGGCAGCCCATTAATGGATAATGAAGTGCGCGTGTAACTTTCATATGCAAGGTGACTTTTGGCTTCCCCAAAATACGGTATTTTTGCTACTCTTATGAACAAACGAGTTATAAGGGCTTTGTATGATGATAATACAATAACTGTTTACCAGGCCTACAACAATACCATCGCCGATAAGGCTGTTAAGCACAAAAGATTTGTGCCGCCTTTTAAAGTGGAACGCATGACCTGGATAAAACCATCTTTTCTTTGGATGATGTACCGGAGCGGCTGGGCTACCAAAGAAAACCAGGAATGTATTTTAGCTATTAAATTAAAACGGGACGGATTTGAGTGGGCGCTCAGCAATGCCATTCTTGCCCACCACGACCATACCCTTCATGGCGATTTCAATACCTGGCAAAAAGCTTTAAAAATAACACCGGTTCGCATTCAATGGGATCCCGAGAAAGATATACGCTTGCAACCGTTGCCTTACCGCTCCATTCAAATAGGGCTATCGGGCATTGCCGTTGAAAAATACGTTAACGAATGGATCACTGATATTGAAGACATCACTGCATCCTGCAAGCAAATTCATCAACTTATCACCAATGATAAAATGGAAGAGGCAAACACACTGCTGCCGGTAGAAAAATTCTTTCCCATTCCTGATGCAATTGCTAAAATTATTGATGCTACATCAGGGGATCTCTAATCATACCTTCCCCCATACAGATTAAATCTTAATATAACAGACTGCTTTTCAATATTCCTGAAAATTCTTTCCCAAATATTTGTCTGCCTAAAAGTTTAGGCATAATATTGCCTAAGAAATTAGGCAAAACAAAAAACAATGAAAAAACTCACCGCTGCTGAGGAGCAGATCATGCAAACACTTTGGAGTTTGGGCGAAGGTGGTTTTATGAAAGATATTCTGGAACACCTGGCCCATACCAAACCGCATTACAATACAGTGGGTACGCTGTTAAAGATCCTGGTTGAAAAACAATTCGTAGGTATAAAAAATCCCAATCGCAACAACTTCTATTATCCACTGGTAACAAAAGAAGAGTATTCTGCCAGTGGCATAAAAGCGCTTACTGAAAATTACTTCCAGGGCTCGTACACAAAGGTGGTTTCGTTCCTGGTTGACAAAAAAGAAATGTCGATCGAAGACCTGGAATTTTTATTAACTCAACTTAAAAAGAAAGGGAAATGATCAGCCAAACGATTCTGTTGTATATACTGAAATCAATTTTTATCTCGGGGCTTTTCGTAGGTTATTACTGGATTGCTTTACGTAATAAAAGCTTTAATAATTATAACAGGTTCTATCTGTTGCTCAGTATGGCAGCCAGTTTTATTATTCCGCTTTTACATTTCAACTGGTTCACGATCGATAAACAAGCTATGCCGGTGTCGCCGGAAATGCTTAACTATATTACTGAACAGACTAGCCCTGCACACTCCACTTCCATCGCCTGGCAGCCAATTGTATTGTATTCAGCTCTTGGCATCAGCCTGTTTCTGCTACTTATACTTGCTGTTAATATTAACAAGGTTTATCAACTAAAAAGAAGTTCGGCTATAGTTAAAATGGAAGGCATTGATCTTATTTATACCAATCTCGACAATGCGCCTTTCTCATTTTTAAATAATTTGTTCTGGAAAGAATCGATTGCGCTGGATGATGATTTTGGCCAAAAGATCTTTAAACACGAGCTCACACATATTCACCAGAAACATACGCTTGATGTGCTCTTCTGCCAGTTCATTAACTCCTTGTTCTGGATGAACCCATTTAACTGGCTTATTCAAAAAGAACTAAAGGCCATTCATGAATTTATTGCCGATGAAGAAGCTGTTGGTAACAACAACGTAGAAGATTTTGTGCAGTTGTTATTACAGGCACATTACGGAAAGCACTTCCTGAACCCCACACACGCATTCTATTATTCATCTATAAAACGAAGATTAGTTATGTTAACAACAACAAACCATGCACGGCTCAAATTCCTGCGCAAGGCATTGGTACTCCCCGTTACTTTTGCTGCCATTGTTGCCATATCCGTTTCAGCCACTGAAACCAAAG